>CAZVNU010000387.1:0-2313 GCA_964628335.1 uncultured Phycisphaeraceae bacterium | reverse complement strand
CAACCCCAATCAAAACGACGCGCACCGAAACACCGGCGCGCATCGCTTCAAAGACCTCTCATCCCACGCGGCGAGCCGCCGCGTCTACTTTTTGGCGCCAACCCTGATTGGCTTGCACCTTGCCAAGACAGCCCATCCCATTCTCATGAACAATGCCCACCGCACCTCAAATCCGCGCGTCCACCGCCGCGCCCCAGGTGGTGCGCCAACGGGTCTTGACCAGGGTCAAGGCCCCCATCGCCACGGCGCACAAGGCGGCGAAGCCCAGGAAACCGACGGCATAGGAACCGGTCTTTTCGGAAGCCAGACCCAAAGCGGCGGCGAAGATGAAACCGCCCACGCCACCGCCGCAACCGACCAAACCGCTCATCACGCCGATGTCCTTGCCGAAGCGCAACGGGAGCAGTTGGAACACCGAACCATTGCCGCAGCCGAAGGCGGCCGAAATCACCAGGAACAAGCCCATCACCACCGGCAACGGCGTGCCTTGGTGGATGAAGGCGCAACCGATCAAGGCGGCCGCCGCGATGGCGTAGAAGATGGACAAGGTGCGGATGCCGCCGAACCGGTCGGCCAGGAATCCGCCGACGGGGCGGGCCAAGGCGCCGGCCATGGTACACATGGCCGCCAACAGACCGGCCTTGACCTTGCTGAAGTGCAGCAGACTCGGATCCTGGAAATACAGGGCGTAATACGAGGCCAGGCCGACGAATCCGCCGAAGGTCAGGGTGTAGTAGAAGCAGAACCAGTGGGCATCTTTTTCACGCAGCAGGTTCCAGTAATCGGCGAAGGTCTTCTTCTTGAAGCCGCCGGCCGGGGCGGGCGCCTCTTTGGACATCAGCACATACACGACCAGCACCAGGACGCCGGGGATCAACCCCCAGCCGAACACGCTCGGCCATCCGGAATACTCGGCCAACTTGGGCGCGATCAGGTGGTCCAGCACCACGCCGACATTGCCGGCCCCGGCGATGCCCATCACCGCGCCCTGCATCTTGGGTGGATACCAACGGCCGACCTGCGGCAACGCCACGGCGAACGATGCGCCGGCGATGCCCAGAACCAAACCCATCGCGATGGTTTCGCTGAAATTGTTCAAGCCATGCAACCACGCGCCGAGCATGCCGGCCAACACGATCACTTGGGCCGCGATGCCGGTCCTCTTGGCACCGATGCGGTCCACCAGCACCCCAAGCACCAGGCGGAAAAAGGCCCCCGCCAACAGCGGCGTGGCCACCATCAGGCCTTTTTGGCCGGCGCTCAAATGCAGGGTTTCGCCGATCTGGCCGCCCAAGGCGCCAAGCAAAGTCCAGACCATGAAACTGAAATCGAAATACAGGAACGAAGTCAGCAGCGTGGGCCAGTGCCCGGATTCTTTGAAGGCCTTGAGATTCATGGGGATCCTGAAAAGGATGGGGAATGTTCAAAAATATGTATGTGTGTGGTGCGGTGATGCGAGGCGAGCCATCCAAAGGATCGCCCCTGCTGGACCGAGGGCGGCCCGCCCTCACAAACAAAGCATGCCTTCTTTTCGAGGGCGGGCCGCCCTCGGTCCACCCCGATCAAGCCGCCTGCACTTCAACCTTGCCGCCCACGGCGCGCACGGCGTAGACCGGCACGGAGACTTCCGGTTTTTCGAAACAGACGCCGGTTTCCAGGTCGAAGGTCTGCTTGAGCAGGGGCGAAGCCACCTTCAAGCGGCCATCCTTGTCACCCACGATGCCGCGTGAGAGCACATTGGCGCTGGTGAAGGGGTCCTGGTTGCCGATGGCGAACAGTTGGTCCGCGCCCGCCACGCGCACGCGGAAAATGGCGATCTGGGTCTTGCCCAGCAAGGCGGCGACGCCGGTATTGGCGGGGATGTCGGTCAGGGTGCAAACGGGGTTCCAGGCATTCATCGGGTGGCTCCAATGGTCAGGGGGGTGGTTTTCTTTTCGTAATGGCTGGCGGGGCGGATCTGGCCGCGCTCGGGCACGAACACGATGCCGTCATCGGGTGCATCCGCATTCACGAAGGAACGGAAGCGCTTCATTTTTTCTTCATCCTCAATCGTGGTCTTCCACTCGCATTGGTAGGTGGACACCACATGGGCCATCTCGGACTCCAACTCGGTGCCAAGGCCCAGCGAATCGTCGACGATGACCTGCTTGAGGTAGTCCAAACCGCCCTGCAATTCGTCCATCCAGGTGCTGGTGCGCTGCAGGCGGTCGGCCGAGCGCACATAGAACATCAAGAAGCGGTCGATGAATTTGACGGCGGTCGCCTTGTCCAAATCGCTGGCCAGCAAAGCGGCGTGGCGCGGCTTCATGCCTA
>CAZVNU010000386.1:0-2328 GCA_964628335.1 uncultured Phycisphaeraceae bacterium | reverse complement strand
CCGTTTTTGTGGGGTGTTGGTGGGGTGGAGGTCGGGCGAAGAACGGAACTAGGCAAGATTAAAAACTCCGTAGTTTCAAGCAAAAAACCCGCATTTCGCGGGCTTTTTGGAATAGGGGCACCTGGATTCGAACCAGGGACCAAGGAATTATGAGTTCCGCGCTCTAACCACTGAGCTATGCCCCCAAAAAGGACGCGAAGTATACTCGCCGCCATGAGCGAACCCACCCAGCCCGTTGCCGATCTTGCCGCAGGCAAACCCATGTCGTTGCGCGTGCCCATCCGTGTGCGCTATGCCGAATGCGACCCGATGAATGTGGTGCACCATGCGGTGTATCCCATCTGGCTTGAGATCGCCCGCGTCGAACTGCTGCGCGCCCAGGGCGCGGTGTATGCCGAACTTGAAAAGCGCGACATTTTGTTCATGGTGGCCCGCCTGTCGCTGCGCTATAAAAAACCGGCCTTTTATGATGAGCAGGTGGAAGTGGAAGTCATCTGCCAGCCGTCGGCAGGCATCAAAATCGAGCACACCTACCGTGTGCTGCGCAAGAATCCGCAGAACCTGCAAAATGCGGTCTGTGGCGAGGATGTGCTGTGCGAGGCCGAAACCACCATCGTTTGCGCCGGCCGCGACGGCAGGGCCAAGCCGATTCCGGAAGGTCTGGTGCCATGAAACAAAAAGGCCGCCATGCGGCCTTTTTGTTTGGGTGTTTTGTTCATTTGACTTCCGCGGCTTCATCCAACTTCATCAGCGCCTTGGTGAGTTTGTCGATCAGATCGCCGTAGGAGGATGGGCGGTCTTCGGGCGCCACATTCATCATCCAGGCGACCAGGTTGGCCACATAGGGGTTCACGCCATGGTGCTCGGCCAGGTTGGCGGGGGCTTCTTTGAAGCGTTTGAGGATCACCTCTTTGGGCGTGGGCGCCTGATAGGGCGGGGTGCCGGCGAGCATGTGCCACATGGTGGCGCCAAGGGAAAAAATGTCGGCGCGGCAGTCGGCTTTTTGGCCGCGGGCGATTTCCGGCGGCATGTAATAGGGGCTGCCCATGACTTTGCCTTCGACCTGTTTGCTGGCGGTTTCGGCCAGGCCGAAGTCGATGATTTTGGTGCGCCCCTGGCGGTCCAGCAGCAGGTTGCCCGGCTTGATGTCGCGGTGGATGTAGCCCATTTGATAGGCATAAGACAAGCCGGCGCAGGCGTCGATCATCACCTCGCAGGTGCGCCGGTCCGACATGCGGCCGCTGGGCGTGTGGTCGCGGAAGCGCGGGTCGTCCTTGTAATCCCAGGCGGGGTTGGCGCGCAACTCGGATTCGGCAATGGCGCGGATGGAATCACCTTTTTTGACCAGTTCCAGCACGCTGTTGCCATCCACCAACTCCATGGTGATGTAGGGCTGGCCCATGTCCTCGCTCATGGAATAAATCTGGGCGATATTGGGGTGGTTGAGCGAGGCCAAAATGCGCGATTCGCGCAGGGCCCCTTGGTACAGGTTGTCGTCTTTGGACGGCGGCGCATTCACCACTTTGAGCGCCACCTGGCGGTTGAGCGTTTCATCGAAGGCGACATACACCGAACCCATGGCGCCGGAGGCCACGCGTTTGACGAAAATGTATTGGCCGAGTTGGCACGGCACCTGGAAGGCCACGCCGCAGTCCGGGCAGTTGGCCTGCTGCAGCGGGGTCATGGTGCTGATGTTGATTTTGTGGCGGCAACCCGAGCAGGTGATTTCTTGGATGCGGTTGACCTGCATCTCGCGGTTGGGCGCCGGCTTGGCCGGGGCTTTGCTTTGATTGGCCAGGCTTTTTTGTGAACCGGAGGGGGTGGTGCTGCCTGGCAAGCCGCTGATGTCGCGCTGAGTGGGGGCGCCGCTGTTGCTGGTGTTGGGTTGGCTGGAGGCGGCTTTGACCGGCGCGCCGCTGGCGGCCCGGGCCGCTTCGACCGCCGCATTCAAGGCCGGCACGATCATGGTGGGGGCCTTGGCCATGCTGTCTTTGGTTTGTTGCGCGGCGGCGGTGGGCACTTCACCCGCATCCGCCGCAATGGCCGGCACGGCGCACACTTCTTTGCAGTCCACGCAACGGATACGCCGACCGGCGGCCTCGTCGGGCACGCCAAGCTTGCGATTGCAGTGGGGGCAGTGAAATTTGATCATACCTGTGCGCAGACCAAGGAATTCAACCTGACGGGAAACAAGGCATTGCGTTCAGGGAAAGCGCCCCAAATGCGACGGTATCCTAGCAAGCCAAGCCAAAACAGGGAATAAAAATAACTCAAACTCAGTAGTGTCCGGTAGATTTGATGAGGCTGGATTGTAAGATGCAACATGCA
>CAZVNU010000385.1:0-2329 GCA_964628335.1 uncultured Phycisphaeraceae bacterium | reverse complement strand
AAGAGCATCCAGGCCTCCGGCGCCAAGGGCGTGATCCTCACCTGCAAGCACCACGACGGCTTCTGCCTGTGGCCGACCCAGACCACGGAACACAGCATCGCCGCCAGCCCCTACAAGGACGGCAAGGGCGACATCGTGCGCGAGTTCGCCGACGCCTGCAAGAAGCACGGTTTCGAGTTCGGCGTCTATGTCTCGCCGTGGGACCGCAACCACCCGACCTACGGCACGCCGGAATACCTCGCGGTCTACCGCCAGCAAATCGAGGAATTGACCACCCGCTACGGCAAGCTGTTCGAGATCTGGTTTGACGGCGCCAACGGCGGCACCGGCTACTACCAGGGCAAGGTCGGCCCGGTGGAATCCAAGGACGTGAACCACCACCGCGGCGTGGACCGCCGCGCCTATTATGCCTGGCCGGAGACCTGGGCCGGGGTTCTGCGGAACCAACCGGAGGTCATCATTTTCTCGGACATCGGCCCCGGCGTGCGCTGGGTCGGCAACGAGCACGGCCACGCGCCCGACCCCTGCCGCGCCACCATCGACTTCCTGCCGACCGACGGCGTGGGCCAGATCAACACCGGCAAGCTGGGCACCGGCCACCTCCGCGGCGCCCATTGGGTGCCGGCCGAGGTGGATGTCTCCATCCGCCCCGGCTGGTTCTGGCACGAAAGCCAGAACAAACAGGTGCGTTCGCCGGAGAACCTGATGCACATCTACATCAACTCCGTCGGCCGCGGCGCGACCTTCAACCTCAATGTGCCGCCGGACCGCCGCGGCCTGGTCCATGAGAACGACGCCGAGAGCCTGCGCCAGTTCGGGGAGCATTTGCGCCAAACCTTCGCCGTCAACCTGGCCAAGGGCGCCAAAACCACGGCCAGCAACATCCGCGGCAACGATCCCTTCTACGGCCCGGGCCGCCTGCTCGACGCCGACCTGTGGAGCGCCTGGGTGAGCGACGACGCGGTGAAAACGCCGGAAGTGACGCTGGAATTGACGGGTGAAAAGGAATTCAACCTGATCCAATTGCGCGAAGACATTCGCCTTGGCCTGCGGGTCGAGGGCGTGAGCGTGGACGCTTGGGTGGACGGCGCCTGGAAAGAAATCGCCAAAACCGAATCGGTCGGCTCCTGCCACCTGTGGCGGGTTCCCAAGACCAAGGCCGGCAAGGTGCGCATCCGCGTCACCAAGGCGGAGGTGGCACCGGCCTTGTCGGACTTCGGCCTGTTCCTTGAACCGGAGTTTGGCCCGTGGGTTCCGCCGGTGGGCTCCGATCCCAAGGCGGTGGCCAAGGCGAAATGGAAAGTGGTCCACGCCTCGTACCAAGCGCAGGGCGGCGAAGCCAGCCGCGCCATTGACGGCGACCCGGGCACCCTCTGGCACACCCACGGCGCCGATGGCGAACACGCCCTGCCGCAGTCCTTCAGCGTGGACATGGGTGCGGAAAAAACCCTCAAGGGCTTCACCTGCACCCCGCGCACCGGCACTTTGAACGGCGTGGTGGACCAGTACCGTTTCGAAATTTCCAGCGACGGCAAAACCTGGACCACCGCCGCCGAAGGCGAATTCGGCAACCTGCGCGCCAACTGCGTCGAGCAGGCCGTGCCCTTCGCGCCGGCCAAGGCCCGCTACTTCAAATTCACCGCCAAGCACGCGCTGGAAAAGAACCACGCGGCGGTGGCGGAAATCGGCGTGGTGGAATAAGCCCAATCGGCCCATGCCGGCAATGCCCCGCAAACCGCCCCATGCAACGAAAACCGCGCCCGGCAAGGCGCGGTTTTCGTTGCATGTTTTCGTTCCAGCCCCCCTCACTTCACCGTCGCCAAAAACGCCGCCGCCGGCAACTTGTCGCCATTCATCAAATTGGGGGCATCGGTGTCGTGGTACGCAAAGCGGACCTTGACCGGAGCCGGCACGGCGGTGCTGCCCACCACCACGCTGTCGCCGCTGATCGCGGCCTGCGCCGGCACGAACTTGCCGTCACTGCCGGCGACTTCAAAATGGGTCAGCGGCTTGCCATCGCTTGAAGCCAAGCCGCTCTTGGCATGATTGAAAGCAATGACCAAACCGTCACCCTTGGCCGTCACCGCCTTGAATTCCGGGCCGCAATCGTCCACGATGGGCGCGCCGCCCTGGACCTTCACCCCATAGGTGCGGGCCAGCGCCAGGCGGGCCAGACGGCGGCCGACTTCCTGCTTGTTGGTCGGATGGATATTGCCGGGGTTGCCGATGTCCTGGGTATGGGCCAAGCCGCTGTTGGGGATGTTTTGCGCGGCGCTTTGCTGGGCTTGCCAGAACTCGCCCGGTGCCAGCCGGAAGCCCTGGGCGAGTT
>CAZVNU010000384.1:1426-2330 GCA_964628335.1 uncultured Phycisphaeraceae bacterium | reverse complement strand
CTCCTGCTTTGTGCCGCCCACTGGGGGGCCCGGCTTGCATAGGTTCTCCATCACCTGCCAGCCCTGGGAGGGTGCCACGGACAGCACAGCGAAGCGGAGTCGTCCGTGAAACTGGAACAACCCGCGCCCACCGCACGGACGACTCCGCCGCCGCGGCTGCGCTGTCCGTGGCACCCATCCTTGACCCGCCAGGAAGGGGACGCTGGCACACTATCGCCTGGATCTCTTGGTGCAGGCCGCGGATCTCGGAGGCGTGGTTGGCCACCTCCTGACGCATGTGCAGGCAATCAGCCGCCAACTTGTCCATCCGTTGGCGCAGGGGGGGTGATGTCCACGCCGGCGCGGGCCGCGGCGGCTTCGACCTTTTCGGCGCGTTGGCGCAATTCCTGGATCTGGCGGTCGATCTGGAGGTCGGCGGCCTGACGGCTCTCGTGATCGCGGAGCACGGAGGAACCGCTTTGACAGCCGGTCAGACCGGAGACGGCAAGGACGGAAGCGAGAAGGGCGACGGTGAGGGGGGCGGGGTGGCGCATGGGGGTTTTGGCTGCGGCGAGCCGGAAAAGAGGAATGCCGCGGGGGTTCATGAGGGAATACGGAGGGTGTGTTCGTTGGCTGACAGCCGGTTGTTTTGTCTGCCGCCTCACCCGTACTACGCATGGATCCTTCCCCACCTGACATCCGGCCGTCCCATCCCTTGCATACTGTCCCTTGTCGCCCGTATCCCTGGCTTCCGCAACTGATTAAGACTGCAACATCATTAAAAAGCAAGTCTTGACTATAATGCAACCACAATGCAGATTAGCCATAACCCCCATGCCCGTGAAGCAGCCGCCGCCATCCATCAGGCGTCGGCCTCTTTCCCTGTGGTGCTGGTCACCCTCGAGGGAGACGTCATCACCGATGT
>CAZVNU010000384.1:0-1416 GCA_964628335.1 uncultured Phycisphaeraceae bacterium | reverse complement strand
GGCACGGGCTCCTGCGCCGCCAGCATGCGCAGCAAGGTGGCGGCGCAGGAGCCCGTGCCGCGCGCTTATGTCACGCTGGATGACCCGCTCATGCGCGACTTGGCCCAGAACGATCCGGCGTTGTTCATGCAGCGCTTTCCGTCACCGGTGCTCATCGACGAGGCGCAATATGCGCCGCGGCTGTTTTCGTACCTCAAGATGCGGGCGGACCAAGGCGGCGCGCCCGGGGGCATCTGGCTCACCGGCTCCCAGCAATTTGCGCTGATGCGCGGGGTGTCGGAGTCGCTGGCAGGCCGCGTCGCCTTGGTCGCTCTTTCCGGGTTGTCGCTGCGCGAACGGGTTTGGCGACCCGGCGTCATTTATCCTGACCTGCCGTTCTTGCCGACCGAAGAACCCCTGGCGCAGCGCGCCGCCGGAGCGCGTGCCTTGCCGATGCCGGAGCTGTTCGAGGAAATCTGGTTGGGAACCTTTCCCGGCCTGGTCCTTGGCCCGGATCCGCGCGCGCGGCGCGATTTGTTCTTCTCCTCCTACATCCAGACCTATCTCCAGCGCGACCTGCGCGATTTGACGCGGGTGGGGGATGAATCGGCTTTTTTGCGCTTCCTCAAATCCTGCGCCGCGCGCACGGGGCAGCTGCTCAACATGCACGAATTGGCGCGCGATGTCGGCGTGGCGCCCAACACCGCCAAGGCTTGGCTGTCCATCCTGGAAACCAGTTGCATCATCCATCTGCTTCAGCCGTGGCACACCAGCGCCAGCCAACGCATCATCAAAACTCCGAAGATGTATTTCCTGGACACGGGCTTGGCGGCTTATCTCGCCGATTGGTCCACGCCCGAAGTCCTGGCCACCGGCGCGGCCAGCGGCGCCTTTCTGGAAACCTTCGTGGTGGGGGAAATCCTCAAATCCTGGCACCACCGCGGGCTGTCACCGTCGGCCTATTTCTACCGCGACAAGGAAGGCAACGAGGCCGACCTGCTGCTCATGCGCAATCAAAGGGCCCATGCCATTGAAATCAAGAAGAGTGCCTCGCCCAAAGCCGCCGACTTGCGCCCCTTGCCGGGCTTGGTCAAGGCCAACCTGGCCCAAGGCGCCAGCGCGGTGGTGTGCTTGTGCGAGCAGGTGTTCCCGCTGTCGGCCACCCTTTCAGCCGTGCCGGTGGGGATGATTTGAGGGGGCGGGAAACGGTTGCGGGCCGAAGAGGAGGAATGCTGCGGGGTTCATGGAGGGAATACGGTGGAAGTGTTCACCGACTGACATTGCCGTCGGCTGTCGCTCCAAAAAGGCGTGAAGTGGTGCTCCCCACCGGCCGCATCTTGGCGCGAGGTGTATCCAGGCGCAAACACCTGCGCCTCCCCCTCAAACACGACCCACCCACCAAAATCCGTCACCCATTCCCAAAATTTTGGGACATGT
>CAZVNU010000383.1:0-2344 GCA_964628335.1 uncultured Phycisphaeraceae bacterium | reverse complement strand
ACGCGGGTGGCGGCGCGGGGCGGCGGGCCGACCCACAGGGGGCCGGTCTCCCGCGTCTGGCAGGCGCAAATCGACGGACGGCTGGTCAACCTGCCCGCCGAACCCACCGCGCAAGGCTTGCTGCGCCATGACCGTCTGCTGGCCTCCGCCGACGCCCCCGAAGCGGCCCGCCCCGCTCCGGACGCGGGCCTGACCCTGGTGATCGCCTGCTGCGATCCGGCGATTTCCCTGCTGCTGGAAACCTTCGCGCGCGCCTGCGGCTTCCGCCCGATCTGCCTGCAACGCACCAGTGCGGAGGCGCTGGAATTGCTGCGCCAAGGCGCGATCCACCTGGCCGGCGTCCATTTCGCCGCCGTGGATGAAGCCGGGGGCAACGCCGGCAAGGTGTCCGCCGCGCTTGGCACCGGCCATTCCCTGCTGCATGTGGCGCAGTGGGAAACCGGCGTGGCCTGCCAAGGCGCCGGCTGCCCGACCGCCCGCAGCCTGACCGCCCCCGGCGTGCGTTGGATCGGCCGAGCCGCCGGCTCGGGGTCGCGCGCCTGCCAGGACCAGGTGCTCGGGGCCGGCCGCGTGCCGCGCCACACCGCCTCCACCCACCGCGCGGTGGCGGACGCCCTCAAGAGCGGCTACGCCGACGCCGGCATCAGCACCCGCCTGGTGGCCGAAGAAGCGGGCCTGTCCTTCATGTCCGTCCGCCGCGAACGCTTCGACCTGTGCCTTCGATCCAATGACACCGGCGACCCCCGCGTCGCGTCGCTGATCGGCGCCGTGCGCTCGCGGTCCTACCGAAACGCGGTGTCCGCCCTGCCCGGCTACGCGATCCCTTCCGACTCCGGGGAATTGGAACCCGTCGCCTGACCGCCGCTTTCCCTTTCCCAGGCATCCTGCCTCCGTTTCCCCACACACACCTTTCACAAAGGCCCGTCTCATGTCCGTCCCGCGTCTCCCGTCCCTCGTTTTGCTGTCCGTCCTCCCTTGTTTCCTGTGCGGCGCGCCCTTCGCGCATGCGGCCGACGCCGCCGGAATCCATCCGGTGGCCGGAAATGCCGGCCTGCCCAAGGAAAACGCGCCCGCCCCGGCCAAGAAATCCACCGTCAAGGCCCGCAGCACCGGCACCACGCCGCTGCCCGAGCCGCCGCCCTATGTGCGCCAGTTGGACAAGACCGGCCTGCCGATCCTGGAAGACTTCGACAAGACCCTGTTCCAGGATTGTTCATGGCTCGATGTCGGCCTCGAATACCGCATCCGCTACGAGCACCGTGACAACGACCTGAAGCGGCCAAGGCAGGAAGTCAACGACCCCTTCTTCCACCGCACCCGCGGCTACCTGGGCATCAAGGACATCCTCGACCCCCTGCGCTTCGGGCTGGAAGTCCAGGACTCCCGCGTGAGCCATTCGGGTTTCCAGAAGAACGGCGACACCACCGGCCTTGAAACCAACGAGTGGGGCGTCATCCAGGCCTTCGCCGAATTGCACCTGAAGGAGTTCGCCGGCACGGACAAGACCTTGCGTGTCCAAGGCGGGCGCATCGCCTTCGAGGAATTGGATCGCCGCCTGATCGCCCGCAACGAATGGCGCAACACGACCAACAACTTCGACGGTTTCCGCGCCTTGCTGGGCGACCAGGATGACGACTGGCAGTTGGACGCCTTCGCCCTGCAACCGGTGGTGCGCACGATCACCACGGCGGACCGCGCCAACGAAAACACCTGGTTCTACGGCGCCGTCGGCCACTGGCGCAAGTGGTCGAACATCATCACCCTCCAGCCCGCCTACTTCCTGCTCGACCGCGACCAGGAAGCCGGCGTGACCCACCGCAAGATCCACACCGCCTACCTGCGCGGCTACGGCGACATCGGCAAAACGGGTTTCGACTACGACCTGACCGGCGCCTACCAGTTCGGCGACGCCAACACCAACGCCACCCAGGTCGGCGAGCACAAGGCGTTCCTGGCCACGGCGGAAGTCGGCTACCGCCTGCAGGACGACTGGAAGACCCGCTTCAGCCTGTTCGGCGGCTACGCCAGCGGCGACAAGAGCCCCACCGACCGCGAGAGCAACCGCTTCGAGCGCCTGTTCGGCTTCGCCCGCCCGTGGTCGTGCAACGACTACATTTCGCCGGAGAATGTCATCGCCGCCAAGGCCCGTTTCGAGGTCCAGCCCCATGCCAAGGTCCGCATCGACGGCGGCTACGGCGCCTACTGGCTGGCCAGCGCCAAGGACGCTTTCGTGGGCGCCAAACTGAGCGACGCCACCGGCGGCAGCGGCGACTTCCTGGGCCACGAACTCGATCTGCGCGTGCGCGTCGCGTTGGACAAGCGCATCGACCTCAATGTGGGCTAC
>CAZVNU010000382.1:0-2348 GCA_964628335.1 uncultured Phycisphaeraceae bacterium | reverse complement strand
GCGCTGTGCGTTCCGTGCATCTGATAGAGTTTCCAGACATCAATTTACAAAAACCCTTGAAATTGGCGTCCAATCCGACGGCACCGGCCTGTGCCTGGACCTTTCGCTGGAAGAAGTCCTCCGCGGCGACGGGGTGTTCAGCGGACACCTCTACGCCCTTGGACTCCCGGACCGGGCCCGCGCGGTCGCGGGATTGACGGCGACGGATCTGGCGGCGTTCATCAAGGCGCAAGGTCCGGGGCTGGTCGCCCAGGCGCGGGCATCGTTTTCAGCGTGCGAGTTGGCGTTGCTTGCCGAGACGGAATGCGGGTGTTCGTTCTAAACCACGCCGGGCGTTCCGGTGTGCGCAGTGGGTTGTTTCAATGCCAATTTTCCAAGGACTTGTCATGTTCAAGAAATTCCTGTCGGTCGTTCTGTTGTCGTCCCTCGCCCTGTCAGCCTTCGCCGCGCCGGATCCGATCGAGACGGATCTGACCGCCGCGATCGCCCGCGCTCAGAAGATCGCGGATGGCGCTGATGCGGTGCGGGACGCGGAGCACATCCGCGCATTGAAGTACCGCATCCAGGCCACCGAGATGGCGGTGCGCCGGCTGAAGACCCGGCTGACGGTCACCAAGGATGCGGACGCCAAGTCCGCTATCTCCGCGCGCATCGAGGAGTTGGAGGCGTTGACCGCGGCCCTGACTGCCGAGACACTCAAGGATCGCAAGGCCCCGGAGGCGGAGCCCGCTGCAGAGCCGGTTGCGGCGGTCATTCCGAACGTGGCGGCAGTGGGTAACGATAGCCCGCTGTCCGGGGTATGGGTGCTGACATCCACCACGTCTCCTGTCCATGGTAACCCTCCGATGTTCATGGTCATCAACACGGCAGGCAAGATCCTGACAGCGGGCGGGCGCAGCCAACAGCTCGTGCAGGGGAAGGTCGCGAAGGTATTCCCGCTTATATACGACGGGGATCCGAGCAAGTATTTCATGACAACACCTGCTCCGGACAAACTGGTGTTCCATGAGGCGGCTGAGAAGGGCATCCGCGGGGGTCGTTACACGTGGAAGCGGGTGACGTCGGAGGTGCCGCCGGAGGCGTTGTGGGCCAACAACCAGCGCCATCATCATTTGATGAGCGTGGGATTTAAGAACCCCCAGCGCATGATTGACTTCATCAAGGCGAATCCGCTGAAGAAGTAACCACGAAGGAAGGGGCGCAAGCCCCTTCCTTTTAGCCCCAACCACGAATTCACTCCGGCGGAAGTTTGCCTGCGGCGCCGGCATGGCCCGCTCCCCGACTGGGCACGCGAGGCCGAGGAGAAGGACGCCGCCTACGGGTACGCGCGCGCCACCAACCAAGGGCGTTTTCGCGCGCTCACCGCCCCGGCAACAATCGCACCCACGCCGCCCGTTCAACCTCCGCAAGATTGACCCGGTAAGCATCCAGATCCGTGCCCCTACCCAACGCCATGTTCGGCATGCTCCACGCCACGCTCCCCACCTGGTCATCCACCTCGCGCCAAACCACCACCTTGAACAACCGGTCCGGTGCCGGCACCGCCCGGTGCGGCGCGAACGCGTGAAGTGGCTTGTCGTAGATCGGCCCGGTGAACACCCAGATCGTGCCCTTCAACTTGGCGTAGCCGTCCACCCGCTGCTCCAACCGCTTCCACGCCTCCTCATTCAGCACCTTGTCCTGCGGCACGATGTTCGCCGTGACAAACGAGTCGTGGGCTGATTGCTTCCCCCAACACCGTGCGTCGTTGAACGGCACCATGTGCCCGCGATCCCAGACATGGAGGCCCTTGGGATTGGCGTAGTCCGCCTGCGCCGTGATCCGCAGGCCGGCGTCCTCGATGGCCGGGTCGCCCCAGAACTTGGAATCGCGCCGGATGTCGCGGTTCGTCCGCACCACGGCGGAGGTCAGTTTGTAGGCCGTCCAGCGCGGCGCCAGGATCCGGTCGTCGTAGTCGAGATCGAAACCCGCATAGTGGCGGACCATCGTGTGCCCCGCCACATCATGCGCGCAGGTCGGCACGCCGAAGGGGGCGCGCGGTTCCGGCGATTGCGGCGAGGAGATCGGCCACGACGCGTCCACGCGGACGCCGGGGACAACGGCATTCACCGCCTGTTGCGCCGGTGGGGGACCGGTGCTGCCCGTATGACCGCAGGCAAGAAGGGAAAGCGCAACCGCCAAGGCCGTGAGCGGACGGAAGAGAAAAATGGGCTCCATACGGATGAACACGACCCAGCCGCCCCAAACAGTCACTCCCTGCTTTTTGGCGTGCGGCGGCATGACGCCGCTTTCCGCGGGGAGGCACGACTCCCCGCGCACCGCGACGCGGTGCATGGAAAGACGAGACG
>CAZVNU010000381.1:0-2349 GCA_964628335.1 uncultured Phycisphaeraceae bacterium | reverse complement strand
GCCATGCACGGCCACCGCCGGCAGCAGCGAATGCTGGAACCAGCCGCGATGCTGGTCGGAACCTTCCAGATACAAATCCGCGGGGAAGGCACTGTGTTTTTGCGCGCCGTGGGCTTGTTTGCTTCGCCAACCTTCGCGCAGCACCGCATTCCACGACGAGCCGGACTCGAACCACACATCGAAGGTGTCGCTGCCTTTGGTCAGTTGCTCCAAGGCTTGCTTGCTCTTGGCCCAAGCCGGAGCTTGGGCATCGCTGGAAAAATCCCACTCGGCCAGCAATTGCGCCGGGGTCTGGGTGAACCAGGCATCGGAGCCGTGCTTGCCAAAGGCCTTGGCCACCGCGCGCACGCTGGCGGCGGTGAGCAGGCTGTCGCCGTCTTCATTGAAGAAGGCGGGAATGGGCAAGCCCCAGCTGCGCTGGCGCGAAACGCACCAGTCGGGGCGGGATTCAAGCATGCCGCGCAAACGGTTTTTGCCCCAAGCGGGGATGAACTCAATGGCGTCCTCGGCCTCGCGCAAGGCGGCGTAGCGCAGGCCTTGCGATTCGTAGCCTGCTTTGCTGCCATAGGCTTTGTCGACGCCGATGAACCACTGCGCGGTGGCGCGGAAGATGACCGGGGTCTTGCCGCGCCAATCGTGCGGATAGGAGTGCATGAACTTGTTGGTGTGGTACAGGTGGCCGCTTGCTTTCAAGCGATCCACCACCAGCGGGTTGGCCTTCCACACATGCTGGTTTTGCAGCCAGTCGGGGGCAGAGCCGTCAAAGGTGCCGTTCTCGCGCACCGGGCAATAGACCGGCAATTTTTCACGCAAGCCGGTTTGATAGTCTTCGGTGCCGTGGCCGGGGGCGGTGTGCACGATGCCGGTGCCGTCTTCCATCGTCACATACTCGGCGCACACCACGGTGTAGACATTGTCGAGGCTGGCGTTGGGGGTCGAGGTGTCGGCCGGGCAGGCGTCGATGAAGGGATGGGTGTAGCGCAGGCCCTTGAGGTTGAAGCCTTCGGTGGTGCCAAGGATGGCCGGCACTTCAAGCCCGCGCTGTTTGCACACGGCTTCCAGGCGCTCGGCGGCCAACACGGTCAACCGACCTTCGAGCTCGACCAGCGCATAGTTGTGGGCCGGAGCCACCGCCACCGCCAGGTTGGCGGGCAAGGTCCACGGGGTGGTGGTCCAGATCATCACGGCGGGCGGCTTGGTTTGGTTGCTGGCGGCCGACTCGGCCACGCCGAATTCCTTGAGCACGCCGGCCACGCTGCAAGGCGCGAATTCAAACCACACGAAGACGGAGGTGTCTTCGCGGTCCTGGTATTCCAACTCGGCTTCGGCCAACGCGGTGCGGTTTTCGATCGACCAGTGCACCGGTTTGTTCTGGCGGAACACCAGCCCCTTGTCCACCATCTGGGCGAACACTTCCACCGTGCCCTGCTCATACTTGGGGCTCATGGTGAAATAGGGATCGGCATAATCCGCCAGCGTGAGCAAGCGCTGCATTTGCGCCATCTGGCCGGCCATTTGTTTCTCGGCATAGGCGTGGCACAGGCGGCGGATTTCAATCGCATCCATGGTCTGCGCCTTGGAACCCAGATCCTTCACCACCTTGTGTTCGATGGGCAGGCCGTGGCAATCCCAACCCGGGGTGTAGGCGCAATCCTTGCCCAAGGCGTTTTGGCTGCGCACCACCAAATCCTTGAGTACCTTGTTGAGCAGGTGCCCCAAATGGATATTGCCGTTGGCATAGGGTGGGCCGTCGTGGAACACGAAGGGCTCGGCACCCGAACGGGCGGCGCGCAACTTGCCGTGGATGTCCATCGCCTCCCAGCGCTTGAGGCTGGCCATTTCATTGACCACCAGATTGGCCTTCATGGCGAAGGGGGTATTGGGCAAGGCCAGGGTGGCTTTGTATTTGTTGGCTGGCTTGGCGGGTTTGGCGGCGGGAGCGGGAGCAGCGGTGGGGAGTTCGGTGGACATGGGAGGCTTTCAACGAGCCCTGGGCGCAAGCTCAGGGGAGAGACAAAGGAAGGCGAAAAGAAACCGGACGGAACAAGGGACTGGAAGCAACAAAAAACCCCGCCGGAAGGCAGGGCTTGGAGTTTCAACGGAAACCGGCCCTGCGTTAAGCGGGAAAAATAATGAGGGCGGCGATAATGGACCGGGTTGGCATGGGCGTCAGTATAGTTTGTCCGTAGCCTCACGGCGTTGCCGCGGGTATTTGGCAGGGCTGGCGGGTCAACAGCGCACGGGCTTGTTGGAGCGCGGGTGTCCCCCTTGGGATTCTTCCCCAACTCATCCACTTTTTGGCTCTTCCGGGATTTCAGTGGGTCCAAGGGGTAATTCCGGCACAATGCC
>CAZVNU010000380.1:0-2354 GCA_964628335.1 uncultured Phycisphaeraceae bacterium | reverse complement strand
CTGACGGTCGGGGTTCCTTTTCAAAGGGATTACGCGCGTGACCCGCCAGCCCTGCTCACGGCCGGACTCTTTTTCATACAATCACGCACCTTTATATTTTCCGCGGCCCGATCGGCCGCCCCTTTGTTTGGACCCCGGAGCACAACACGATGGCCCTTAGCGAAACCGAAATTTTTGAGAAAGTCCAGTCCGTCCTCGAAGACGCCCTTGGCGTGGATGCCGACGAGGTCAAAGGCGAGTCCCGCCTTGGCCCCGATCTGGGCGCCGAGTCCATCGACTACCTCGACATTTCCTTCCGGTTGGAAAAGGCCTTCGGCATCAAGATTTCCGAAGGCGAGATGTTTGATCAGTCGGTGCTGACCAATGCCACTTTCGTGGACGGCAGCAAGGTTACCGCCGCCGGTCTGGCCGAACTCAAGGCCAAGATGCCGCACGCCGACTTCACCGCCTTTGAACAGAATCCCGAAATCAAGAACATGGCCGATCTGTTCACCGTGACCATGGTGTGCAAATTCGTCAAAGCCAAGTTGCCTGCCTGATGCGGGTCCGCCTCTTTTGATCAAGGGTTCGCCATGCGTTGGATCTGGCTCGACCGCATTCTCGTGTTGGAAAAAGCCGCCCGCTGCGTTGCCATCAAAAATGTCAGCGCGGCGGAAGAGGTCTTGCACGACCACTTCCCGGCCATCAAGGCCGGCGCGCGCGCGCGCGAGGCCTTTCCGGTGCTGCCCAACACCCTGATCATCGAGGGTTTCGCCCAGTGCGCCGGCATTTTGGTCGGCCATGCCAACGACTTCAAGGAAAAGGTGCTGCTGGCCAAGGTCGGCAAGGCCGAATTCAATCCGGCCCTGGCCGCCGGGCCGGGCATGACCCTGCGTTACAGCGCCATTGCCGAGCGCATCGACGCCGCCGGCGCGCAGACTTCCGGCAAGGTCGAGTTGGTTGATTCGGCCACCGGCGAAGCCAAGGAGATGGCGGTCATTGAGATGATGTTCAGCCACATCGACCAGAACATGAAGGGTTTGGCCTTCCCCGAGGAAAACTTCGTGTTCACCGACCAGTTCATGGATCTTCTGCGCCGCAGCGGGGTGAAATAATGGCGCTGCTTTCCCAGGCCTTTGACGCGGTGGTGATCGGCTCCGGACCGGCCGGCGAGGGTGCCGCGATGCAGTTGGCCAAAGGCGGCAGGACGGTGGCCATGGTCGAGGCCTTCAGCCAGATCGGCGGCGGCTGCACCCATTGGGGCACCATCCCCTCCAAGGCGCTGCGCCACACGGTGTCGCAAATCGCCGATTGCAACCAGTCGTTGCTGCTGACCGGGGGCAAGGGCATCCGTCCGGATTATCCGCTGATCCGCAAGCAGGCCGAATCGGTCATTTCGCGCCAGGTCAAGATGCGCGAGAGTTTTTACATCCGCAACGAGGTGCCGGTGTTCCAAGGTCGGGCTTCGCTGGCCGGACCGAACCTGGTGCGGGTGGCCATGGCCCATGGCGACGATGTGCTGGAACTGACGGCCAAGACCATCGTGCTGGCCACCGGCTCGCGGCCGTACCGGCCGGCCGACATTGATTTCATCCATCCGCGCATTTTCGACGCCGACACCATTTTGGGCATGGATTTCACGCCGCGCACCATGATGATTTACGGTGCCGGGGTGATCGGTTGCGAATACGCCTCGATTTTCCGTGGTCTTGGCGTCAAGGTCAACCTGATGGACACCCGCGGGCGCCTGCTGGAGTTCCTTGACGACGAGATCGTCGATGCGCTGACCTACCACCTGCGCGACCAGGGCGTGATGGTGCGCCACAACGAGACCTACACCAAGGTTTCCGGGGAAGCCGGCCGCGTGACGGTGGAATGCGCTTCGGGCAAGGAGATATGCGCCGATGTGCTGCTGTTCACCAACGGCCGCTCGGGCAACACCGATGCCATGGGACTGGCCGAGGTCGGCATCGTGGTCAACCACCGCGGGCAGATCGCGGTGAATGAGAATTTCCAGACCGCGCTGCCGCACATCTATGCGGTGGGCGATGTGGTCGGGCCGCCGGCCCTGGCCAGTGCCGCCTATGACCAGGGTCGCTACGCCGCCGAGCATGCGTTGTTCGGCACCGTGAGCCACGGCCTGACCAAGATGGTGCCCACCGGCATCTACACCTCGCCGGAAATTTCCTCGCTGGGCCGCACCGAGCAGGAACTGACCACCGCCAAAATCCCCTACGAAGTGGGCCATGCCTTCTTCAAGGACCTGGCGCGGGCGCAGATCGCCGGCCGGGCGGTGGGCATGCTCAAACTCCTGTTTCACCGTGAGACTTGCGCCTTGCTTGGCATCCACTGTTTCGGCGCGCAAGCCGCCGAGA
>CAZVNU010000379.1:0-2357 GCA_964628335.1 uncultured Phycisphaeraceae bacterium | reverse complement strand
GCAACCTCTTTGCCGTCCGGGGCATTGAGCCCCGGGCGACATTTGCGGGTGAGGATACCCGCGCTCCATCACCCGCCAGCCCTGCCAAGGCCGTTCCACCGCTCCAAAGCAAGGGGTTTTCGCTTATTGTTTCCCTCTTTTCCGCTTATTTGCCTACTCTCTGCCCCTGATTGCCCCCATGGCCCTGCTCTCCATCGCCAATGTCGCCCACATGTTTGAAGACCGCCGCATTTTTGACGGCGTCAATCTGACCCTGAACGAAGGCGAGCACATCGGCTTGGTCGGCGTCAATGGCTGCGGCAAGTCCACCCTGCTCAAAATGGTGGCCGGACTTGGCAACCTGGGCAAACCGCTGGAAGGCCAAATCCAGGTCACCAAGGGCTGCACCGTGGGCTACCTGCACCAGGACCACCATTTCGATCCCGAAAAAACCCTGTTTGAAGAAACCCTGGGCGCCTTTGCCCACATCGAGGAATCCCGCGCCCGCTTGGATGTCATTTGCGAACTGCTCGGCACCGCCGACGAAGAGGAAATGACCAAGTTGCTGGCCGAATACGAGGCCATCGAATCGGTGCTGGCATCCTGCGACACGGGTTCTTTCGAGCACAAAGCCCACCAAGTACTCCACGGGCTGGGCATTCCCCTGGCCGCCCACGATGTCAAATGCAAGGATCTCTCCGGCGGCCAGCGCGCCCGCGTGGCCCTGGCGCAGTTGCTGATCACTTCACCGGACATCCTGCTGCTGGACGAACCCACCAACCACTTGGACATCTCGGGTCGCCAATGGCTGGAAGATTTCCTGGTCAATTACAAGGGCGCGGTCATTTTGATCAGCCACGACCGCTGGCTGCTGGATCGCTGCGTCTCCAAAATCTACGAGATGGAGCGCGGAAAACTGGTGGAATACCCCGGCAATTACACCAAATTCCGCGAGTTGCGCGTGATGCGCCTGAATGATTTGCGCCGCATTTACGACAAGCAGCAGGACCACATCCGCAGCGAGCAGGCCTTCATCGACAAATTCCGCGCCGGCCAGCGCTCGGCCCAGGCCGCCGGCCGCGAAAAGCGCCTGATTCGCTTCTTGGCGGATGAAACCTTCGAGTTGCCCCCGGAACTGGGCACCATGAAGCTGCAGTTGTTCCCCAAAAAGCGCAGCGGCGACCAGGTGATGATGGCCGACAACATCACCATGGCCTACGAAGGCCGCACCCTGTTCAAGGACTTCTCCATCACCGTCAAGCGCGGCGACCGCATCGGCATCCTGGGGCCCAACGGCGCCGGCAAGTCCACCCTCGTGCGCATTCTGATCGGTGAGCAGCACCCCACCGCCGGCACCACCCGCCTGGGTTCGCAGGTCGATGTCGGCTGGTTCCGCCAGAGCCACGACCACCTGCCGCCGGAAGAAAACCTGGTGGAATACATCCGCCAGCACACCGTCAGCCAAACCGACCAGGAGGCCCGCGACATCGCCGGCGCCTTCCTGTTCAGCGGCGACGACCAGAAAAAGATGATCAAACTGCTCTCCGGCGGCGAGCGCGCCCGCGTGATGATGGCCACCTTGATGACCGAAGGCCACAATGTGATGGTGCTCGACGAGCCCACCAACCACCTGGACATCCCCAGCGCCGAGCGCCTGGAAGAGGCCCTGCGCGGCTACACCGAGTCCAAGGTCGCCTACTCCGACTCCGGCAAAACCGGCGGCGAGGGCACCCTCATCCTGATCACCCACGACCGCATGCTGCTGGACAACCTGGTCAACCAGTTGATCGTGTTCGACGGCGAAGGCGGCTGCAAACTGTTCATGGGCAATTACAGCGACTACATCCTGGCCACCGGCCAGCAACTGGTGCTCAATGGCGATGAGGAAGCCAAAGACAAGAGCAAAAAACTGGGCACCGCCCCGGCCAAAAAGGTGGCGCCCGGCCCCACCCTGCCCACCGCATCGCCCGCCCCGCTGGTGCAAAAGCCCAACCGGCCCAGCGGCCAAAACCAGCCCAAGAAAAACAAAGCCATGGGCGGCATGCCGCTGGAACGGCTGGAAGCCCGCATCACCGAGTTGGAAGGCCAGAAAACCGCCATTGAAGCCAAAATGGCCGATCCTGAAACCTACAAAAACCAAGCCAAGTTCACCGCCCTCTTGGCCGAACAGGAAAAAGTCGCCGATGAGTTGGCCGGGCTGAATGAGGAATGGTCCAGCCGGTAAGCAAAGCGCAACGAGGGCCGAAATCGGAAACGGCAGCGGGGGGAGGCTTTGCCTCCCCAGGGCTGGCGGGTCACGGGCATAACCCCTCTGAAAAAAGTAGCGGCGGCGAGGAGCGTGGGATGAGAGGTCTTTGAAGCGATGCGCGCCGGTGTTT
>CAZVNU010000378.1:0-2364 GCA_964628335.1 uncultured Phycisphaeraceae bacterium | reverse complement strand
GCCGCCGCGTCTACTTTTTTCAGCGGGATGACGCGCGTGACCCGCCAGCCCTGAGTCAAACCCGGCAAAACCCGGACGAAATCCGTGCGGCGGCCATGGAAAAACCCGCCTCAGAGAGGCGGGTTTTGGCAAACCGTGCACCGGAATGGAGTCGAACCATTAACCTTCGGTTTCGTAGACCGATGCTCTATCCAATTGAGCTACCGGTGCGGGGGAGGGGAATGATAACGAAGGGCCCAGTCTCATGCAAATTCCACCCAGGTCAGGGTGCCGGCTGCCGGTTCCAGCAGGGCCGCCGCCGGAGGGTTGCCGTCGCGGGGTTCGGCCACCGAGCCGGCGCAAATGACCCGGGTGTTGCCGATCATGGCGTCCAGGCGGCGGTGGAGATGGCCGTGCAGCAGGAAGTCGGCACCCTGTTCGACGGCGCTTTGCAGGTGTTTTTGCAGGTGGCCGTGGGTGATGGCGATGCTGCGGTCGTTGACATCCAGCCAGCCGATCTCGGGATGGACGACCAGCCCCAGGCTTTCGGCGTAGTGGGTGTCGGCGGCACTGGCGGCGTCGCAATTGCCCCACACCAGGTGGGCGGGGATGGGCGTGCCTTCGGGGGTGAACTGGCCGGCCAGCGCATCGACCACGCTTTCGGAGCACAAATCGCCCAGGTGGACCAGCAGGGTGGCGCCTTGGGCGACCAGGCAGGCGATGGCTTGCTCGGTGGCTTTGGCGTTTTCGTGGGAGTCGGAAAGCAGGCCAAGCATGGGTGGGGAGTCGGGCATGCGGGTATCCTACGCGCCCTTTTCTTTTGTCCGCCTTTTTTGGGTTGCCGCGCGTGAACGACATCTTGGCTCAAATTGTGGCAACCAAGCGCGAAGAAATCGCCGCCGGGAAACTGGCGTTGCCCGAAACCGAATTGCGCGCCATGGCGGCCGACGCGCCGGCGGTGCGCAATTTTTACACCGCCGTCACCCGCCCCGAAGGCAGTCTGCGGGTGATTGCCGAAGTGAAAAAAGCCAGCCCTTCGGCCGGGGTGATCCGCCCCGACTTCGACCCGGTGGCCATTGCCGAAGCCTATGAAGCCAACGGTGCGGCGGCCATTTCGTGCCTGACCGACATGAAATATTTCCAAGGCTCGCTGGCCTATTTGAGCGCCATCCGGGCTCAGGTGGGCCTGCCGGTGCTGCGCAAGGATTTCATCGTGGATGAATACCAGGTGTGGGAGGCCCGCGCCGCCGGCGCCGATGCCATTTTGTTGATCGCCGAATGCCTGACCGAGCCGCGTTTGCTCGACTTGCTGATTCTGGCCAACGAACTGCACCTGTCGGTGCTCTTGGAAGTGCATGATCTGGAAAGCCTGATCCAGGTGCGCGAGCACTTGAGTTTCCCGCGCCCGCACAATGTGCTGCTTGGCATCAACAACCGCGATTTGCGGGCGATGAAAACCGACCCCGATCACACGCTGCGCCTGCTGCCCGAGGTGCCCAATCGCGGCATTTTGGTCAGCGAATCGGGCATCCGCACCCCGGCCGATGTGGCGAAATTGCGCCAAAACGGCGTCCACCGCATCTTGGTCGGTGAGCACCTGATGCGCCAGCCGGATCCGGGTTTGGCGTTGAAGGCATTGATGGCGTGATGGTATGACGACGGCGCGGCACCTTGGCGCTTTGCGCCCTTTTTGAAAGACGGACACCATGGAACGCTCAGGCGCCATCGACAGGGCCACCGAAATTCGCTGCACGGCGTTTGCTGTGGCATTGAAAAAATACCGACTGGTGATCGACCAGACCAAAGACCCCGAGGTCAAGACATATTACGCCGGCATTTCGGAAATCTGCGCCCGCATGATCGTGGCGATGTGGACGCGTGAAACCGTGCGCATGAAAATTTTGATTGCCCAATTCATCCGTGAAGTGTCGGATTCCAAGTTGACCCAGCCGCCGGAGTTCAAGGCCCTCAACGAGGCCATCTTGGAGGCGCGCCGTTTGATCCAGGACCGCAAAGAAGGGCCAGCCAAGGGGCCCAAGCGGCGGCGGTAAGTTGGACGCGGGGTGCCACGGATGGCGCCGCGCAGCGGAGGCGTCCGTGGGGGGATGTGCGCCTGATTCCGCACGGACGACTGCGCTGTCCGTGGCACCCTGGGTTTAGCGCGCGGGCATTTCGACCGTCAGTTCTGAGGGTCGGCTTATTTTTTCTCATACCGCAAGGCGCGGACGAAATCCGCGATCATCTCGGAAGAGGAATGGGAGTCGCTTCCCGAAGAAATCGAGGTGCGGGCGGTCAAACGCCGCGCCAAACCGCATGATTTGCTGACGCGACCGCGATGGGAAATCAAGGCGGAAATCCTCTCCAAGATCGAGGCGCAACAGGCTG
>CAZVNU010000377.1:0-2382 GCA_964628335.1 uncultured Phycisphaeraceae bacterium | reverse complement strand
TCTGACTTTCGCGCGCATGGTTCTTGGCGTTGAGCACCTCGTGGTGGATGCCGAACTTCTGCTCAAGCAGCGCCGCCAACTGCTCGCTCTTGTCCACGCCGGTGGTGCCGACCAGGATGGGGCGCCCCAAATCATGCACCCGCTTGATTTCCTCAAGGATGGCGGCCCGCTTGTCTTTTTGCGACAGGAAGATCAAATCTTCGCGGTCCACGCGCGCCACCGGGCGGTTGGTGGGGATGGAAACCACATCCAGGGCGTAGATTTCCCAGAATTCGGTGGCCTCGGTGATGGCGGTACCGGTCATGCCGCCGCGACGCTTGAACAGCTTGAAGAAGTTCTGGATGGTGACGGTGGCCAGGGTCTGCGTCTCTTCCTTGACGCGCACTTTTTCCTTGCACTCCACGGCCTGGTGCAAACCGTCGGACCATTGGCGGCCCACCATCAGGCGGCCGGTGAATTCGTCGACGATCACCACTTCGCCTTCCTGCACCACATACTCGCGGTCGCGGCCGTAGATGGCATGGGCGCGCAAGGCGTTTTCCAGCAGATGGGGGAAGTCCATGTTGGAACCGACATAGAACGAGCCGATGCCGGCTTTTTTCTGCGCTTCGGCCACGCCGGCATGGGTCAGGTGGGCGGCCTTCTTGTCGCGCTGCACCTCAAAATACTGGGTGTGGGTGTCGCGGTGGCCCTCGGCTTTTTTCTGCTCCAGGAACAGCTGCTTCATCTCTTCGCGCATGGCGGGGATGGCGGCCTTGTTGCGGGTATTGCGGATGTCGCCCTCAAGCCCCTTCTGGCGCTTGATGAACTCCTGCACCTGCTCGTCGTGGCGCATCCAGTCGGCCTGCCGCTCCATCAGGTGGCGGGCCACGGCGTCGGCCAATTCATAGCGCGGCGCCTCCTGGTGGGCCGGGCCGCTGATGATCAGCGGGGTGCGGGCTTCGTCGATCAGGATCGAGTCCACCTCGTCGATGATGACGAAATCGCGCTGCTTTTGCACCTGGTCCTCGACCGAGTTCTTCATGTTGTCGCGCAGATAGTCAAAGCCCAACTCGCTGCTGGTGGCATAGAACACATCGCAGCCGTAGGACTCCTTCTTCAACTCCGCCGACTGCATGTGCATCGGGTGGATGGCCCCGACGGTCAGATCCAGGCCGAAGTAGAAGGGGAAGGTCCAGTCGCGGTCGCGCTGCACCAGGTAATCGTTGACCGTCACCACCGTGCACTGCAAGCCTTCGCAGATGGCGACGAAGCAGGCCAGCGGCGCGACGATGGTTTTGCCTTCGCCGGTGCGCATTTCGGCGATGCGGCCTTCGCCAAGCACCATGCCGCCGATGAGCTGCACATCGAAGGGGCGGCAGCGGAAGGGCGGCCGGCTCTCGGAGTACAGGGCGCGGACGGCATCGTAGATTTCCACCGGCACCTCGACCTGCAGCCAGCCGGGGGCGGGCTCGCCGCCAAGCACGGGCAGGGGCGCCAGGGCGTCGGCCTCGGCGCGGATGCGGGCATACTCGCCCTGCAAGCGCGGGGGCAGCTGGTTGGCGTCGAATTCAAAGGCCGGGTCGAAGATGCGGCGCATGCCGATGGCGCGGTCCATGCCTTCGCGGGCCACCGCCAGGACTTCGGGCAGAAACTCGGCCACCTTGCGGCCGGCGGCGCAGCGGTCGCGGAACTCGCGGGTCTTGGCCCGCAGCTCTGCATCGGTCATTTTCCGGACTTGCTCTTCCAGCGCGTTGGTGGCCGCCACCATTTGGCGGTAACGCTTCAACTGGCGGTCATTGCGGGAACCAAACACCTTGCGCAGAGCGGACGAAACAGCTTGAATGGGCATAAAAAAACCAGAAATCACAGGAGCCGGCCACGCACAGGCATGGCTTGGCGAAAAACAAAGAGAAAAACCAAGCCGCAGCGCAGGCATCTGCCGCAGCCCAAGGCGCGCTTAAGCGCCCGTTGCCGGCGGGGGCAAACAACGCAGGGCAAAAGCCAGCGGCACCGCATGCGCAGCGGCGATCGGCCGCGCTTGCGCCCGGACCGGGACGGCCACCCGCAGCGGACCGGAGGCCAGCATCACCCCCAACGCCCGGGCCGCTTCGGCCCGCGCCAACTCCACCAGCACCGGAGCATTGCCGCCGCGCTGCCACTGGGTCAAACGGGTCGACGACAGCGAGAAACCCAAGCCCAATGCCAACATCAACACGCAGGCCAGCACCGGGTGGGTGCGCGGCGAAGTGCGCGACAAATGCAGACGGATCAGGGGGTGCAACGGGCGAAACATGGGATGGGGATTATAGGGTAGGACAAAAACGGCGGGAACTCACCACGCCAGCCAGCCAGGGCTGGCGGGTCACGCGCGTCATCCCTTTGAAAAGGAACCCCGACCGT
>CAZVNU010000376.1:0-2401 GCA_964628335.1 uncultured Phycisphaeraceae bacterium | reverse complement strand
GCGGCGAGCCGCCGCGTCTACTTTTTTCAGCGGGATTACGCGCGTGACCCGCCAGCCCTGAAATAACGGGAAGGGGCTTGACATATTGGCGCAAGGCTGGATGATGCGGGCGTATCCGGCTGCGGTGGTCGGAGATATCAGCATCAAGCAGGGTGAATATGAAAAAAAACATTCCCTTGACCGCGCTCTTTTTTATCTTGCTTGGCGGTTGCGCCGCCAGCCATGAAATGCAATTCAAGGCAGGCAGTGGCGATGCTGGACTGTTCATTTTGCAACAGACGACGGCGTGCGGCGGCAAGCCGGCCCTTGTCGAGGATCTGCCGGTCATCACCGCCCCTTGGCGTTTCTCTGAGGATCAGCACGGGGTGGTGATCCGCTTGCCGCTTGAAGACTATGAGGCGGTTGAGCGGTTGTTGTTTTTGGCCTTCGGCGAGCCGACCCTTCCGGTCAGTCAAACGGTGGACGGCGAGTTCGGTTGCTATGAACTCACCCCAGAGGGCGGCGGCATTCAATTTGGCTGCGACGCCAAAGGGACGGAAGTCATCGTGTTGCGGGAGCGGCGGAAGTGAAGCGGGAGGGGGGCGCGGGCTGCATGGCGGTTCTTGGTCGGCCAAAGCCGACCCTCCTTTTGCGACAATCCCCTTCCCATGCCCCACTACGCCACCACCGCCGAATTCACCGCCTTCTTCGCCGACCACGACATCGAAGTGAAGGATGTCCGCCGCGACCGCGCCGCCCATGTGCGGCGCTTCATGGTCGGCGGCAAGCCGATGGAATTGCCGATGGACGCTTCGCCGGAAATGTGCTTGCATCTGGTGAAGGCGCAGATGGCCGCGCAAGTTGCGCCCCCAAAGCAGACGCGACGGCCCGTCGCGTCCGATCCGGCATCGTGAAACACGACGCGCGCCGAGTGTTCGGCGCGCGTTGCTTTTCACGACATGGGTTTGAACGCGGCGGGCCGCCGCGTCCACTTTTCAATCCGCAAACACCACCGTCTTGTTCCCATGGATCAACACCCGGTCCTCCGCGTGGTAACGCACGCCGCGCGACAGGGCGACCCGTTCGCAATCCTGCCCCAGGCGCACCAGGTCGGCCGGCGCGTGGAAGTGGCCCACGCGCGCGACTTCCTGTTCGATGATCGGGCCTTCGTCCAGATCGCCGGTCACATAATGGCAGGTGGCGCCGATCAGCTTCACGCCGCGGTCAAAGGCCTTTTGATAGGGGTTGGCGCCGACGAAGGCCGGCAAAAACGAATGGTGGATGTTGATGGTTTTGCCGCTCCACTTCTGGCAGAACCAGTCCGGCAGGATCTGCATGTAGCGGGCCAGCACGACCAGGTCGGCGCCGACCTGGTCGTGCTGGCTTCGCGGCACAAGACATCCATCTTGCGGAAGCCTCCTTCCTTGGTGTGCGCATCCATCGGGATATGGACGAAGCGCAAGTTCTCGCGTTCGACCACCTCGCGATAGGCCTCATGGTTGGAGATCACCAGCGGGATGTCGATGTTCAGATCGCCCGACTTCCAGCGCCAGAGCAGGTCGTGCAGGCAGTGGCCCTGTTTGCTCACGCACAACACCACCTTCATCCGTTCTTCGCTTTGGCGCAGCGACCACTCGGCGTTCAACTCGGTCGCCACCGGCGCAAACGCCTTGCGCAGCGCGGGCAGGTCGAGGGCCAGGGTGCCGCTGTCCACCGCCAGGCGCGCGAAAAACCAGCCGTGGCTGTGGTCGGTGAATTGATTGACTTCCAGCAGGTTGCCGCCGTGGAAGGCGATGAAGGCGGTCAGGCGCGCGAGCAGGCCGGGGCGGTCGGGGCAGGAGATTTTGAGGAGGGTGGGCATATGCGGAGCGTACCGCGAAAAGAAAAACCGCCAGAGGTTTCCCTGCGGCGGCTTCTTTTCGATTCAATGGCGCCTCAATGCACCCCATGCTCAGCCAAAAAACGCTCGGCATCCAGCGCCGATTTGCAGCCCATGCCGGCCGCCGTCACCGCCTGGCGGTACACATGGTCGGCCACATCGCCGGCCACGAAGCAGCCTTCGATCTCGGTGGTGGAGCGGTAGGGGTCCTTGAGCAGCAGGTAGCCCTTGTCGTCGGTGGGCAACTGGCCGTTCAAGAATTGGGTGATCGGGGTGTGGCCGATGGCCAGGAAGAAACCCTTGACCGGCAGCACCGATTCGGCCTTGGTCTGGTTGTTGACGACCTTGAGCCCGGTGATGGTCTTGTCACCCAGCACATCCAGCACTTCGGTATGCCAGTGGAACTGGATTTTGGGGTTGTTCTTGGCGCGGTCCTGCATGATCTTGCTGGCGCGCATTTCGCCGCGGCGCACCAACAGGTGGACCTTGCTGGCGAATTTGGCGAGATAGGTGGCTTCTTCCACCGCGCTGTCGCCGGCGCCG
>CAZVNU010000375.1:0-2406 GCA_964628335.1 uncultured Phycisphaeraceae bacterium | reverse complement strand
TCGGCGCCAAGCAGGTGATCCACGAAGCCATCGGCCGTCTGGCCGACGACGGCAAGTGCGTGATCGTCATCAGTTCCGACCTGCCGGAATTGTGCATGTTGTCCGACCGCATCCTGATTTTGCGCAAAGGCCATTTTGAAGGGGAACAATTGAAGGGTGAATTCACTGAAGATTCGGTGCTGCTGGCGGCGTATGGCGAACGCCATGGCACGGCCGGGAAGAAGGGGGCCGCCCATGCCTGATGCGACCACCACCCAGGCGGCCAACAAACAGGCCCGCACATTGAAGACCTCCGGCACGGTTCGTTTGCTGAACAAGGCCGGGGTGTTTTTGATGGTGGCCTTGCTGCTGCTTGCCGGTGCGGCTTTTTTCCAAAGCCAGTTCCTGTCCGAAGCCAACGCGCTGTCGGTGATCCGCTCGGTGACCATCATCGGCCTGATTGCCGTGGGGGTGACCTTCATCACCTATGGCGGCCACTATGTGGATTTGTCCATCCCCAACCTGATTGCCCTGGTGGGCTTCGTCACCGTCTCCACCCTGAAGTGGGGCATGGTCCCCAGCCTGGCGTGCGGCTTGGGTGCGGGCCTGACGGTCGGTCTGATCAATGGCTACATCGTCGGTTACTTGCGCCTCAATCCGATCATCTGGACCCTGGCGATGAATTTCCTGCTGGCTGGCTTCGTGAAATGGGCCTTTGTCGGCCAAGTCTATCCCGACATCGAGCCCGGCACGGCCGGCCATTCCTTCCTGCAACTTTCCGAATACGAATTGCCCGGCCGCATTCCGCTGGCCACCGCAATACTGGCGGCGATGGTGCCGTTGGCCGGTTTTGCCATGAAGCGCACCCGCTTTGGCACCCAGGTCCAGCAAACCGGTTCGGCTTATGAAGCCGCCCGCCTGAGCGGCATCGATGTGCGGCGGGTGGTCCTGATGACCTTCATGGTCTCGGCCCTGTGCACTTCGATCGCCGCCATTTTCCTGGCCTCGGGCGCGCAATCGGCGACCTTTGAATTGGGCAAGGGCTACGACTTCACCGCCGTCACCGCCGTGGTGCTCGGCGGCGTGATGCTCTCCGGCGGGGTGGGCACCTGCCTTGGCGTCATCGGCGGCGTGCTGGTGATCGGCCTGCTTGACAACATCACCGCCCTGATGGGCTGGAGCACCTTTGACCAGGTCATCGTCAAGGGCGTGGTATTTGCCTCGGTGGTGGGCCTGACCAGCTGGTTTGCGCGCAAAGGAGGCAAGTCCCATGGGTAACTCCCCCTCCCCGGCCTTCAACTGGCGCCACTTCATCTCCCACAACCGCATTTTCGTGCTGTTCGTGGCGGTGGCCGCCCTGATGACTTGGGTGGCACCCAATTTCGCCACCTCCGGCAACGCCACCTCCATCATGCGCGGCGTGAGCGTCAACGCCTTGCTGGTGACCGGCCTGACCGTGGTGTTCATCGTGCGCCAATTGGATTTGTCCTTTGGTGCGGTCCTGACTTTGGGCGCCATGGTGGCCATCAGCACCCAACCCAAACTGGGGTGGGCCGGGGCCTTTGCGGCCGCCGCCGCCACCGGCTTGGCGGTGGGCGTGGTCAACGGCCTGCTGGTCAGCCGCGCCAAGGTCGATTCCTTCATCGCCACCCTTGGCACCATGATGGTGGTGGGTGGCATCTCGCTCAAATTCAGCAAGGGCGGCACCCTGAATCTGCAGGATTTCGCCGCCAGCCAATGGCTGGAAACCTCGCTTGTCGGCCAAAACACCTGGCTTGGCGCGCTCACCTCCCCCATGGTGATCACCGCCCTTGGCGTGGTGCTGCTGTTTGAACTGTTCCTCAAGCGCACCGTCACCGGCCGCGCCCTGTTCCTGGTGGGCGGCAACCCCAAAACCGCTTGGTATTCCGGCTTGTCCATCAATCGCCTGACCTTGGGCGCCTTCGTGATTTCCGGCGTGCTGGCCGGACTGGCCGGCGCACTGACCGCCGTGCAATTGAACTCGGCCAAGCCCGGCATCGGCGACCCCTCGCTGATGGTGGTGATCGCTGCCGCCATCGTGGGCGGCACTTCGATGGATGGCGGCAAAGGCAGCGTGTTCAAGAGCCTGGTCGCCTTGGTGACCCTTGAAATGATCACCAACGGGTTCAACCTGCGCGGCGCCGGCACCGAGATCATCGCCATCGCCAGCGGCATCGTGCTGGGCAGCGTGATCGTCTACGACGCCATCATCTTGGTGCGCAAAAACAAAGTCAAAGGCCAGCGCCATGAACTGATGGCGGAATTGGCGCGACTTGATCAGGCCGATGCCGCCCCTGATGCCGATTCTTCCGACCTTTCTGATTCTTCCCCACTCCCCTCCGAGGATGACTCCATGCAACGCAAAGAACAAGTCCCAATGACCTTCTGCCTGGGCGCCCTGCTCGC
>CAZVNU010000374.1:0-2417 GCA_964628335.1 uncultured Phycisphaeraceae bacterium | reverse complement strand
CACCCGCAAATCCGGCGGGCGGCTCGATGCCGCCCGCCGGACGCCTGTCGGCAATCTCTTTGCCGTCCGGGGCATTGAGCCCCGGGCGGCATTTGCGGGTGGGGACACCCGCGCTCCATCACCCGCCAGCCCTGGGGGCGGTGCCCGATGTGCCGCTTGCCGCGCTTTCGCCACACTCTGTACGAAGACATAAAGCAATGAATATAAATCAATTAAAATCAATTAAAATCAATTAAAAAAACTGGATGCAGGCCTCATGAGGCTGCACCCAGTCGTCTGCGAAGGTTTTTGGGGGTGGTTTTTAGAAGCGCACATTGGCACTCAGCACCGCGTTGAGCCCGGCGGCGTTGCTGCCGGAGCCGTGGATGCGGTAGTCCTCGTTGGCGATGTTTTCCAGCATCAGGCTGATCTCCAGATTTTTGACCGGTTGCCAGCCGGCTCCAAGGGAGCCGGTCACATAGCCCGGGGTGCCGCCGGGGGGGATGCGCTGCGTGTCGCCGTCGTCGGAACCGTTGACCAAGTCGGCTTTGCCGGCCCAAGTGAGCAGGCCGATCACATACCAGTCTTGCCCGGCCGGTTGCAGGCGCGCGCCCAAGTTCACCTTGGGCGGCATCAATTTGCCGGGGTAATCGTTGAAGGGCACGCTGCCGTTGGCGATGAAGGTGTCTTGGCGGCCGTAGATCCAGGTGGCGTTGCCAAACACGGTGAGGTCCGCCGTGGCTTTGACCGAGGCTTCCAATTCCACGCCGGTCATGAAGCCGTCGCCGGCGTTGACCTTGTTGAAGAGGGTGCCTCCGGAGGGGTTGGCCACGCCGGTGTTGTAGCGCACGATGCCGTCGGAAATCACGGTGTAAAAGCCGGTGGCGGCCCATGACACCTGGCGGTGGTTGCCCTTCATGCCCAACTCAAAATTGTCGTAATGCTCGGGCGAAAGGTTGAGGTTGGGGGTTTCGCGGTCGCCGCTGCCAAACACATTCAAACTGGTCAGGTCGGACAGGTTGGGCGCGCGGAAGCCCTGCGACCAGCCGCCGAAGGCGACCAATGCATCGGGGGCCAGGGTGTAGAGCAGTTTGAGCGAGCCGTTGAGGGCGGTCCAGCTTTCATCCAAAGTGAGGGCGTCGGTGGTGGCGGCGGTGGTGGTATCGGCGACGCGGTCGGCTTTGGCCTGCACATAATTGAAGCGCACGCCGCCGACGGCTTCCAGCCGGTCAGTCAGTTTCACGCGGTTCTGCACGAATACGCCGGCCAGCAGGTAGTTGGCGTCATCGGCGCCAAGGTCGCCCTGCACTTCGCGGATGGCCCCGTTGCGGTAGGCCGCGGTGTTGACATGGTCGTGGTACAGGTCGTAGCCGAAGGTCAGGCTGCCAAGCCCGCCGGTGTCGAGGGTGGCCTGCGCAAACGAGCCCAGCGTGCCCACGCGGGCTTCGTCCACTTCCAGGCGGGTGCCGGCGTTGCGCAAACGCCATTGCCGCTCGGTGGTTTCCTGCCAGGAGACGCTGGCTTTGACCTCGGTCAGCGGGCCATCGCTTGGCATGGCGGCAAACTGCACATAGGTCAGTTCGCGGGTCTGGTCGAAGTCGCGGGCGTCGTCGCTGCCGACGGTGGTGCCGTTCCAAGCGATGCCGTCGGTGGTGGAGTGGGTGCGCGGCGAGCCGAGCAAGGTGAAGCGCTGGTGGAACAAAGTCAGGTGGGCGTTGTCGCCGACCCGCCAATCCAATTTCACATCCTGCGCGTGGTCGTGGTAGCCGGTGTTGCTTTGCTCCCCCACGCCGCCGCCGGCGCGCAGGTCGGCATAGGCGTCCACCGTGCCGCCGGCTACAAAGCCGAACCCGTCCAATTGGCCGTAGGTTTCAAGGCGTCCGGTGCCGCCCTGCTCGGCGCTGGCGCCGCGCACAAACAGGCGCCCGCCCACCGGGCCATGGGCGCCAAGTCGCGGCGCCGAGGTCAGGGCATTGACGGCGCCGCCAATGGCATCGGAGCCGTACAGCACCGATGTGGCGCCTTTGGCGACTTCAATGTGGTCGAGGCCTTGGGCGTCCACCATCCCCCAGTATTGGGTGGGGCCGGAGCGGTAGAGGGAGTTGTTCACGCGCACACCATCGACCATCAGCACATTGTGGTAGCCGGTGAAGCCGCGGATGAAAGGCGCGCCCATGGCCCGGCCGGTCTGCTGGACGGATACGCCGGGGGTGTATTTGAGAGCGTCGGGCAAATTGAAAGCGCCCATTGCGTGCATTTCCGTCGCATCAATGTGGTCGGTGGCAAAGGGCGCGTTCAAACTGGCGACTTCGCTGCGGTTGCCGGTGACCAAAATGGGGTTGAGTGCGGCGCCCAAAAAACCGTCGCGCCCGGCGGCGGGAGCTTCTTGTGCCCAAACCGGCAGGGTCAACAGGGCGGGGGTCAGCAGGGCGAGCAGG
>CAZVNU010000373.1:0-2419 GCA_964628335.1 uncultured Phycisphaeraceae bacterium | reverse complement strand
GGGGCTTGCCGTCGTTGGCGGTGACGATGAAGGACAGCGGCGATTGGATGGCCGGTTCGATGAAGGGCTCGGTCGCGGCTTTGGCGCCATCGGTGTCGTCGTTGTCGGCGCCTTTTTCCAGTTTGTAGGGAATCGGGTGCGACACATGGTCGTAGCGTTGTTGGCAGGCGGCCAGCAGCGGCAGGGTGAAAACGGCAAGGGGGAGGAGGATGCGCATGGTGGGAAGTCTACAATCCCACCCATGGGCTTGTTCGTCTTATTTTTGTTTGCGTTCGCCGTGCTCTCGCTGGCCGGCTGCATCGGCATGGTATCGTTGGTGCTTTGCCCGCCAAGGCGCTCGTTTGGCGCGGCCTTGGCCCGGGGCTATCCGACCGATCCCCAGGACATCGGGTTGGAAGGGCAGGAGCGGGAATTCACCCTGCCCGGCGGCGCGGTGACGCTCGGGTTCGTGGTGCGCGGCGCCAAGGCCGGCGGCCCGTTGGCGCTGGTGCTGCACGGGCACGGCTCGGGCCGTTATTCGGCCTTGGCCCGCGCCAAGTGGCTGGCCCCGGCGTGCAGCCAGGTGGTGTGTTTTGATTGGCGCGGCCATGGCGATTGCCGGGGGCCCGGCGGGCGGCGCTGCGATTTCGGCGCCAACGCCGGCGCCGATGTGGCGGCGGTGGTGGCCCAAGTGGGCGGCGATGCGCCGCTGGTGCTCATGGGCTGCTCGATGGGCGCGGCCTGCGCGCTGCGCGCGGCGCTCTGGCCGCGACTGGCGCCAAGGGTCAAGGCGCTGGTCTTGGATGGCGCCTACCGCCGCTGGAGCATCGGCGTGCGCAACCGCCTGGCTGAAATCAAAAAACCGGTGTACTTCTTTTTCATGGTGGCCTTCGTGGTCGAGCGCCTGTTGCCGCATCTGCGCCGGGAAGACACCGCCGCTTACGCCGCAAAGCTCAACTGCCCGGTGCTGTTCTTGCATGGCGAATCGGATGCCGCCTGCCCGATTGACGCCACCCGCCAGGTGGCCGCCGCCGTGCCCCACGGCCTGGCTGAATTCGTCGTCTTCCCCGGCGCGGGCCACCTGGGCCTGCACCGCGCCGACCCGGCCAAGTACGATGCGGCGGTGCAAACTTTCCTTGCCAAAGACGCGGCTCTTGCCGGTCATCCCCTTCATCCTTATCTCGCCCAATGACCCCATCCATCGCCTCCCGCATCGACCATACCCTGCTCAAACCCGAGGCCGCATCGGCCGGCGTGCGCCGCCTGTGCGACGAGGCTTTGACCCACGGCTTCGCCAGCGTGTGCGTGAACGGCTGCTTCGTGCGCGAGGCGGCCGGGTATGTGCAAGGCAAACTCAAGGTGTGCGGCGTAGCCGGTTTTCCGCTGGGTGCGATGAAGCCGATGGTCAAAGCCATCGAAGCCGCCTCGCTGGTCAAAGACGGCGCCAGCGAAGTGGATTTTGTCGCCTTTTTGCCGCATGTGATGGCGCAGGATGTGGAGGCCACCCGCGCCGATTTTCTGGAAGTCACCAAGAATGTGCGTGCCGTGCTGCCTTCGGTGGTGATCAAAGTGATTCTGGAAACCGGCGCCCTGATGCACGGCGTGTCGGCCGATGAAGCCGAAGCCCGCATCGCTTGCGGTTGTTTGGCCGCCCGCGAAAGCGGCTGTGACTTCGTCAAGACCTCCACCGGCTTCCACGCCGCCGGCGGCGCCACCGAACTGGCTGTGCAGCTGCTCAAAAAGCACGCCGGCCCCTTGCAGGTCAAAGCCAGCGGCGGCATCCGCTCATTGGAGGACGCCAAGCGCATGCTGGCCGCCGGCGCCACCCGTTTGGGTTGCTCAAGCGGCGTGCAGATCGCCATGGGTGAAGTCGGTGTGGCGGGGTATTGAGGGGTCGCGACCCCTAACGGGAGGCACGGCTGTTTAGGCTTGCTCACGCCACCAGCATCGCGTCCCCATACGAATAAAACCGGTAGTCCCCGGCCACCGCCTCGCGGTAGGCGGCGAGCAAGCGCTCCAGCCCCACGCCGGGCAGGGCCGAGACCATCGCCAGCAGGGTGGAGCGCGGCAGGTGGAAGTTGGTGAGCAGAAAGTCGGTGAAGCGGAAGGCGAACGCCGGGTCGTCGGGGCGGATGAACAGGCGGGTGTCGCCCTCGTAGCCGGTGTGCGCCAGGTCGCGCCAGTTTTCCGGCAGGGATTCCAAGCAGCGCACCGAGGTGGTGCCGACCACCAAAATGCGGCCGCCCTGGTCGCGGGTTTCAATCAGGGTTTGGAGGGTTTGCGGCGACACCTGCACCCGCTCGGCGTGGATGGCATGGTCGCGCAGGTTTTCGGCCTTGACCGGGGCGAAGGTGCCCACGCCCACATGCAGGGTGACGGCGGCGCGTCTGACGCCCATGGCCTCCAGCCTGGCCAACAACTCCGGCGTGAAGTGCAGCCC
>CAZVNU010000372.1:0-2422 GCA_964628335.1 uncultured Phycisphaeraceae bacterium | reverse complement strand
AATTCCAACCGGTCCAGCGCGTCGCGCAGTCCGGTGCGGGAGGCGTCGCAAGCCCGTTGCAGGGCGGCTTCGCTCTCGCCAGCGCCTTCGTCGTAGAGCAGCGAGGCCACGATCGACACCCGCAAGTCGCCCATGCAGTCGGCGCGGAATTGCAACATCGGGTGGCTTTGCGGCACCCACCAACGGGCGCGCATGGCGTCGTGCTTGGGCTCGATGGGGTCGGCGTAGAGGCCCCATTCGAGGGCGAGGGGGGAGGATTTGAGGCGGGCGTATTCAATGAGAAGGGGGTCGCTTTCATACTCCGCATACAGCGGATGGGCTCGGTTTGATTTTTTGCATTGACGCAAGGCGCGCGAAAACTTGCGCCTTGGATTGATCTGGCGGGCGGAATCCAAAAGCAGGCCCATGCCCGGTTGGTCTGCCGGGTCGAGGTGGGTGCGGATCAGATGGGCCAAGCGGTCCTCCGCAATGGCATTGCCGTGGCGCGCCAACCAAGTGGCGGCCATGGGCATCAGTACGGGTTCTTCCCGCGCGGCGTGGGCAGTGCGAAGGAGGAGTTGTTCCAGGTCGGGCATGGAAGAACTTTCTTCGGCATTGAACATGGTGCCGGCGCGGTTCCAATCGGTGGCGAGGGTGTGTCGGGTTTCAGGATTCACAGGAGTTCTCCAGCACAGTAATCAGCAGAATGGCGGCATCAAGTGCGGCCCCGCGATTGGGATTGCGTTCGCGGACGATGGTGAGGTGTTGGCGCGCAAAGGCGAGTTCATGGCGCTCGGGTTTTATTTGGCGCAAGTGGCGGAGGTCTTGCGGGCGCCCGGCCACGACTTTCATGGCGATCAAATCCAGCCGGCTGGCGGCCATCAATTTGAGCGCGCCGTAGTCGCCGATCCAGATGCGCCGGGCTTCCCAGCCTTCCGGCAAATTGTCAGAGGTGAGCTGGGTGTCCGAGTTGAGCCAATGCGGATCCATTTTCAGTTCATCGGCAACCTCCCAAGCGATGCACTCGATTTTCGAGAGCAGGTCTTTGGGGACGCAGAGCATCACATCGCAGTCGCGGGTCAGGAGGTCATAGTCCAACTGATAGGTCAACATCCCGGCGGCACCGCCGACCAGGGAGAGTTCGGCGTGCTGACCGATGGCTTCGAGTTTGTCGCCAAGCAGGCGTAGGGCGGCCAGCAATTGCTGGCGGTTGTAGGTGGGGCGGTCGGCGGGGGAGAGGTCGGACATGGGAATATTGTACTATTTTTTAGTACAATGTTAAAGAGGATCGTCAGAAAAGGAGGGTCGGCTTCAGCCGACCAGCTCGATAAAAGAAAAAGAAAAGGCCCAATGGCTAGCGCATAGTGTGCGTCAGCCCTTGGGTCTTTTTGTGGTCGTAAGCGCAACTGGTCGGCTAAAGCCGACCCTCCCTTACTTCAGCATGTCTTTCACCGTCTCGAATTCCCCCACCAATTCCGCATTGGTCTTGGCAATCATCGACTTGGCGAATTCATCCATCGCGTGGTCCTTGATCACTTCGTATTGACCGGGCGCGGTGGTGCGCACCGGCATGCCGGCCCAGATGTCGGGGTGGAAGCCGTAGTTGCCTTCGCTCTTGACGGCGATGGAGTGGACGGTGCCCACGGTCCACAGCGAGCGCACATGGTCCACGCAGGCGTTGGCGGCGGAGGCGGCGGACGACAGACCGCGGGCGGCGATGATGGCGGCGCCGCGCTTGCCGACGGTGTCGCAGAAGGTGGTTTCGAGCCAGGCCTTGTCGGTGATCACTTCGGTCGCCTTCACCCCCTTGATCTTGGCGTTGTGGAAGGCCGGGAACATGGTGGGCGAGTGGTTGCCGTAGATGAAGATGTCGGAAATGTCCTTGACCTTGACGCCGGCTTTTTCGGCCAATTGGCTGGCGGCGCGGTTCTGGTCCAGGCGCACCATGGCGGTCCAGCGGTCGGCCTTGATGCGCTTGCCTTGGGCGGCGCCGATCATGCAGTTGGTGTTGCAGGGGTTGCCCACCACCACGACCAGGCAATTGTCGGCGGCCACGGCGTCGATCGCCTTGCCCTGGCCGATGAAGATGGCGCCGTTGTCCTTGAGCAGATCGGCGCGCTCCATGCCCGGGCCGCGCGGCTTGGAGCCGACCAGGCAGCACACATTGGCGTCCTTGAAGGCGACCAAGGGATCGGCGGTCTGCACGATGCCCTGGAGCAGGGGGAAGGCGCAATCGTTGATTTCCATGGCCACGCCGTTGAGGGCGGCCAGCGCCTTTTCATCGTTGCGCTCGAGCAACTGCAAAATCACCGGTTGGTCCTTGCCGAACATGTCGCCGTTGGCGATGCGGAAGACCAGCGAATAGCAGATCTGGCCGGCGGCGCCGGTGACGGCGACGCGCACGAGGGCTGTGGTGGAGCAGGTGGACGAGCAGCAGGTGGAC
>CAZVNU010000371.1:0-2423 GCA_964628335.1 uncultured Phycisphaeraceae bacterium | reverse complement strand
CCAAAGAGCAGCCAGCCCCTCCCGCCAATGCGCCCTGAGCGCAACCCCCTCCCGCCACCGGCCTACAATCCGCCCCCATGTCCATCCTCCAAGCCAAGAATCTGGTCAAACGCTACGGCGGCCGCACGGTGGCGGACCATGTGTCCTTTCATGTCAATCCCGGCGAAATCGTCGGCTTGCTGGGGCGCAATGGCGCGGGCAAGACCACTTCGTTCCGCATGACCATGGGCATGGTGGCCCCGGACGCCGGCGAAGTGCTGTTCAACGAACGCTCGGTGGGCCATCTGCCGATGTTCAAACGGGCGCAACTGGGCATGGGCTATCTGGCGCAGGAACCGAGCATTTTTCAGCGCCTGTCGGTGGAGGACAACCTGCTGGCCATTTTGGAAACCCGCCCGCTCAACCGGGCCGCGCGCCAGAAGCGGGCCGAGGAATTGATGGCGCAATTTGACCTGACCAAAACCCGCAAGCAGTTGGCCCGCACCCTGTCCGGCGGCGAGCGGCGCAAGCTGGAGATCGCCCGCGCCCTGGTCTGCGAGCCCAAACTCATCCTGCTCGACGAACCCTTTGCCGGGGTCGATCCGGTGGCGGTGGAGGAATTGCAGGATGAAATCCGCAAACTGCGCTCCGAACAGAACATCGCCATGCTGGTGACCGACCACAATGTGCACCACATCCTGGGCGTGTGCGACCGGGTGTATGTGGTGTCCGCCGGCAAGATTTTCGCCGAAGGCACCCCCAAAGAAATCATCAATGACGAACGCGTGCGCGAAACGTATCTGGGCTCGACTTTTCGCGGCGACGAATTCGATTGAGAAAAAATGACATCCCGTGAAGTGTTCAGAAAGCCTGGGGATGCGCCTGCCGGGGAGCGGGACGCTCCCCGGCAGGCGCATCCCCAGGCTTTTACTCCCGCTTCAAAACTGCCCATGCCCACCTTTCCCCCCGCCCTGCTCCTGTCCATCGCCCTGTTGCCCGCCGTTCTGTGGGCTGGCTGCACCAACCCAGCCCACGACCCGGCGGCGACCCGCATCCCGCAAGCCGCCCCCGACGCCGCCCTGGCGGCGGTGCCGGCGCCGTATGACCAATGGTTTGTGGATGCCGCCGACGGCAAAAAAACCGGCTGGAGCCGGCGCACCCTCAAGCAAGACGCGGCCGGCCGCTGGATTTCGGCCGACAGTTCCTATTCGGCGGAAATGCATGGCGGCGACAAAGTCGAATCCTCCGGCAGCAAAGTGACGGTGGAGACCGCCGACTTCAAGCCGGTGTCCATCACCGCCACCCACCACCAAAAAAGCGCGTCCGGCCAGCAGACCGTGGTGCAGGAATGGCGCTTCACCGACACCGGCATTGAACTCACCAGCCGCCAAGGCGAAACCGAAATGAAGCGCACCCTGCCGCCGGTCAAGGGCCGTTGGTTCACCCCGGCCAAAGCCGCCGCCATTTTGCGCGCGCGCGTTTTGGCCGGCGACAAGCAGTTTGAAATCCCCATGTTTGACCCCGGCCTTGGATCAACCCCCTACCAGGCCATCTACGCCCACCAAGGCGAGCAAGTGCTGCCCCTGCCCGGCGGACCGGCCAAAGTCACCAAGTACAAGATGACCTATTCCAACATGCCCGGGGTCAACACCTATGAGTGCTACGGCGCCAAGGGCGACATGCTGCACAACACCTTCTCGATGTCCGGCATCGCCATCACCAACCAGACCGCCAGCCCCGAATTGGCGCAGGCCGCCTTCGCCCCCAGCGAGTCCACCGGCATGTCGGTGGTGCAGGCCGACAAGCCCATCCCCACCCCCTCGCTGCTGCGCCGGGCGGTGTACGAACTCAACTACGCCGCCGAATGCCCGACCCTGCCGCCGGTCACCCGCTTTCAAAGCGTCGAAAAAATCGCCCCCGGCCGGGTCAAAGTCACGGTCGATCTGGATGGCCAGGGCCCGACCCTCAAAGGGCCACAAAAAGAGGACCTTGGCGCCTCCATCATGATCGACTTCAAGGACGCTTCGGTGCAGGCCCTGTTGCCGGTCATCTTCGACCGCTTCGCCGGCGCAGAGCTTGCCGACGACCTGCGCGGCCGGGTCACCACCAGTTTCGTCTCGCGCTACCTCTCCGACGGCGCCACCCTCAATGTCGCCAACGGCACCGCCAGCGCCACCGCCAAATCCAAGGCCGGCGACTGCACCGAGCACGCCGTGCTGCTGGCCGCCTTGCTGCGCGCCCAGGGCATCCCCGCCCGCTGCGCCACCGGCCTGTCGTATGCCGGTGACGACGGCTTTGTGAACCACAAAAATGTGTTCGTCTACCACATGTGGACCCAGGCCTGGCTCAAGGATGAAAACGGCAAAGCCCGCTGGGTGGACCTGGACGCCGCCATGCGCCGCTACGACGCCGTGCACATCCTGCTTGGCACCTCCTCCATGGAC
>CAZVNU010000370.1:0-2438 GCA_964628335.1 uncultured Phycisphaeraceae bacterium | reverse complement strand
TTGTTTTGGCGGCCTGCCCCGCCGCTTCGGCTTGGGCCGCTTTCCGCGCGCCCAAGACTTTGACCACCTCATCCAGCGGCAGCATGGGGGTGGTGGCCCTCATCTTGGTGATCGCCCTGATTGTGGGCGTTTCTTTGATGAGTCCGCGCCGCACCCATCAGGACTGAGTCGTTCTCCATTCGCTTTTCCCGACTTTTCCCCTTTTTCCAAGGATTCACCCATGAGTTTGTTCGCCTCCCGCCGTATGCTGGCCGCATTGATCGGTGCCAACGCCCTGTTGGTTTGTTCGCTGGTCTTGGTTTCGTCCACGCGCCAGGCCCAAGCCGCCGGTTTTGGCGGCGGAAACTATTCCCTGGTGGTGGGGCAGAGCAACGGGCTGATTCAAGAGACGGTGTATGTGGCGGACACCCGCAGCGGAAAAATGTGGTCGGTCATCTGCAACCCCACCACCCGCAAACTCGAGTTGTACGGCGCGGCCGACCTTGGCAAGGACCTCAATGACAAGGGTGCCCGCCCCCGCTGAGAATGGCCGGTCCTTGGTGTCCCATTTCTTTTCACCCATCATTCCCGAGATTTTTCCATGATTCCCACCCCGTCTTCAACTGTTTCTTCTCCATCTTCCCTTGGTTTGGCCTGCTGCGTCCTGTCGGCTTCGGCCTTGTTCTTGGGCGGCATGCTGGCCCAGAACCTGTTTGCCCCGGCCCCGGCGCAGGCCGCCACCGTGAGTTCCAGCGGCGGCGTGACCATGGCCACCGCCAAGATTCAGAATGGCGAAGACGCCCTGTTCGTCCTCACCGACGACACTCTGAGCGTGTACCGCACCAATGTGGGCAACAAAAAAATGGAGCGTATTCTCAGCACCAAATTGGGCAATGAAGCATCCGGCGCCAAGCACGACCGCGTGAGGTGAGTTTGACGCGCCCGCGCCGGGAAAAACATCACCGCAGGCCGCTTGCCGGCTTGCGGTGATGTTTTTCCCGGCGCCTGCCACCGGTGCCCGTTTACAATGCCGCCTTCCCCTTTTTCAAGGACCGCCATGCTCGCCCCCGTCGCTCCCGCCACCTCGTTTCTTTCCACCCGCATCATGGCGTGCGCCTTGAAAGTGCTCGGTGGCGGCGACTTGGATTTGGCCGAGGCGAATTTCCTGGCGGCGGTGGACCACCAATCCGACGACTTCTTCGATCTGCTGTTTTGGGCCAACAAAATCCGCATCCAACGCCATGGCAAGAGCGTGCATTTCTGCTCCATCGTCACCGGTAAGGTGGGGGGCTGCTCCGAAGACTGTTCCTATTGCTCGCAAAGCAGCGCCCACAAAACCCATGTCAAGCCCGCCCGCATGAGCGTGGAGGAAATGGAAAAGGCCGGCGCCGAGGCCCTGGCCAGCGGTGCCTCGTCGTTTGGCATCGTCAATTCCGGTTGGGGGCCGACCGACAAGGAACTCGATTGGATGGAGCCCTTTTTCAAGAAGACCGCCGCCGAGGGCAAGGTACGCCCCTGCGCCACCCTTGGCCACTTGTCGCCCGAACATGCGGCGCGCCTGCGTGGCATGGGAGTGGAGCGGGTCAACCACAATCTGGAGGCCAGCCGCCGCCACTTTCCCAGCATTTGCTCGACCCACACCTTTGACGACCGCGTCAACACCATCAAAAACGCCAAGGCGGCCGGCATGTCCATCTGCTCGGGCGGCATTTTCGGCATGGGCGAAACCTGGGAAGACCGCATCGACATGGCCATGACCTTGCGCGAATTGGATGTGGATGTGGTGCCGATCAACTTCCTGTTCTCCATCGACGGCACCCGCATCCATGGCACCGTCACCCAGTTGGAGCCGCGCGAAGCCCTGAAAATCATCGCCCTGTACCGCTTCCTGCTGCCGACCAAGGAACTCAAGATCGCCGGCGGCCGCGAAAAGGTGCTGCGCGACATGCAAAGCTGGATTTTCTTTGCCGGCGGTTCGTCCTTCCTGATCGGCAATTACCTGACCACCTTTGGCCGGACCCCCAAGCAGGATCACCAGATGCTCAAGGATTTGGGCGTTTCCTTCCATCTGTACAACGAGATGGAAGTGCAGGCCGACCCTGATTCGGTGCCCGGTGCCGGCCCCGGCGCCGAAGGCGTGGCTGGGCAGGAAGCCACCTACATGCAGCGCAAGAGCGGTGGTCGGGTGGTGGCGCTGGAAGTGGCGCAGCCGGCCGTGGGTGGTGGCGGTTGCTGTGGCAAGTAGACGCGGCGGCCCGCCGCGTCCGCTGAAACCCGAACCCAACCCACGCGCACCGAAACACCGGCGCGCATCGCTTCAAAGACCTCTCATCCCACGCGGCGGGCCGCCGCGTCTACTTTTTTCAGAGGGGTTGTGCCCGTGACCCGCCAGCCCTGGGGTTTTTCAGGGCTGGCGGGTCAACAGCGCACGGGCTTGTTGGAGCGCGGGTGTCCCCACC
>CAZVNU010000369.1:1656-2468 GCA_964628335.1 uncultured Phycisphaeraceae bacterium | reverse complement strand
TCGAGCGCCGCGCCAAGCCCGCCTACTTCGCCTACCGCGAGGCGCTCACGCCGCTGGCCGTGAACCTGCGCCCCGACCGCTTCTACGGCTTCTCCGGCGAAGCGATCAAGGTCGCCACCTTCATCGCCAACGACACGCAGGAAGTGCCCGCCGGCGCCACGCTGCGCTACCAGGTGGAATTCGGCGGCAAAGTGGTCGCCTCCGGCGAAAGCCCGGCGAAGGTCGTCGCCTGCGAGCCGACCTTCCAAGGCTGGCTGGAGGTGCCGGTGCCGCAGGTTGAACAACGCACCGGGTTCACCCTGCGCGTCGGCCTGTTCGACGCCGACGGCACGCTGCGCCACGACAGTTTCGTGCCGCTGGAAGCCTTCCCCGCCGCCGACAAGGCGAAGGACAAGACCAAGGAACTGCATCGCCCCGGCGGCATCTATGAGTTCCTGATCCGTTCGTGATACGCCTTGTGATTTGAAAAAACGGCGGCATACCCGATCCCGCAACCTCCTTTGTATTCTGCTTCACCATGCAACACCTCCTCTTGTTCGCGGCCCTTTGCCTGCCCGTGTTGCCCGCTTGCGCCGCCGATGCCCCGCAAGCGCCGGCGACGGCCCAGCCCGCCACCGACTCGCGCCCGGGCACCGGACCGTTCACTTCACGCCCCCCCTACCAGGCCGCACACATCGCCGGCTTCGCCAAGCGGCAGCAGATGGACCAGGGCGCCGTGGTGTTCCTGGGTGACTCCATCACCGAATGGTGGCCCCACATGGAATCAGCGTTCCCGAAACTCCGGGTCGCCAACCGCGGCATCGCCAGCGACA
>CAZVNU010000369.1:0-1646 GCA_964628335.1 uncultured Phycisphaeraceae bacterium | reverse complement strand
GCCGGCGGCATCAACGACCTGCACCCCACCAACACTCCGCGCGGCACTCCGGACACCATCGCGGGCAACCTGCGGCTGATGCTCGAAGCCATCAAAAAGCACGACCCCAAGTTGCCGGTCTTCGTCTGCGAAGTCCTCCCCAGCTCCTACGGCACGCCCGAAATGATTGTCGCGGCCAACCGGGCGGTGGACAAGGTCGTCGCCGACTTTCCGCAGGCCGTGCGCGTCAAGACCCACGACCCATTTCTCAACGCCGACGGCACCCAGAACAAGGCGCTGTTCACCGACACCGTCCATCTCAAGCCGGCCGGGTACGCCCTCTGGCAAGCCGCCCTCGCGCCGGCGCTCGAAAAGGCCAACCTCAAGCGGATCAACTTTGCCGTTCTCCCCATCACGCAAAAAGGCAACCGCTACAACTGGATGGAACGCCACGAAGCCGTGGTGAAAGCCAAGGCGCACGCGAACCCGGATCTGGTGTTCATCGGCGATTCCATCTCGCATTTCTGGGGCGGAAACCCAACGGCCGACCAGACCCCCAGCGACAAGCATCCGCGCAGGGGCGACAAAGTGCTCAAGACCACCCTGGCCGACCACCGCATCCTCAACCTGGGCTTCGGCTCCGACCGCACCGAGCATGCGCTCTGGCGGCTGGACCACGGCGAGTTGGAAGGCACCAAGCCCCAATGGGTCGTCATCCACATCGGCACCAACAACACCTCCACCCACCAAACCGCCGAAGATATTTTTGCCGGCATCCAAGCGGTGTGCGGCCGGGTGCAGAAGCAGACGCCAGAAGCCAAAATCATCCTGATGGCGATCATGCCCCGCGACAATCCAGCCACCTGCAAGCGCCGGCAAACGATCGACCACATCAACCGCATGCTCGCCGATTACGCCAAGGAGCAGAAGTTCACCTGGCTTGATCTGCACGACAAGTTTGTTGACGACAAGGGCATGATTCCCAAGAGCCTGATGCCGGACCTCATCCACCCGAATGAGCAGGGCTACCAGATCTGGGCGGATGCGCTGGTACCGGTGCTGAAGTAAACCCGCTTGCGCCCCAATGACCGTGGCATGACTCTGTGAGTCATGCGTCCCCGAGGCCTGTGGCCGACGGGCCGGACGAACGGCAAAAACCGCTCTCCTTTGGAATCCCTCCCGCGCGGCGCGTGGAACGCGCCGCGGACACATGACTCACAGAGTCATGCCACTCCCAAATGAAAACATCCCTCCTCCTTGCCGCGGCCCTCACGCTGTCCCTTCCCCTTGGCTGCCAAAGCCCGCACGCTGCGCCGCCGTCCCTGGCCCTGCAATGCGCGGAAAGCGGTGACACGCTCACCGGGCTTGATTTCGGCCTGCCCGGCGCCTTGACGCCGACGCTGCGCCTGACTTCGCTCGCGGGCTGCCAGCCCCAGGGGCCGGTGCAAACGGCGGCCCTGCCCGATGGCGGAATCGCCTTCACCCGCACCTTGACGGATGCGCAAGGGCACACCGCGAAAGTGACCGACCGCTTCATGCGCACCAAGAACAGTGTGCGTTGGGAGGTGGAAATCACCAGTGACGACAAGCCGTGGAGCACGGGCATCGTGACGGGCATCGACTACCCCGCCACCGCCGCCAGCCGTTTTTGGACCACCTGGGGCCAC
>CAZVNU010000368.1:0-2473 GCA_964628335.1 uncultured Phycisphaeraceae bacterium | reverse complement strand
GAGTTCCGGGGTGTTCTCGGGCCAGCCGAAGGTGGAGAGGGGCCAGAGGGCGGAGGAGAACCAGGTGTCGAGGACGTCGGGGTCTTGGACGAAGCCGAGCTTCTCCATCAATTCAATGATGGAGTGTTCATACGGAGATTCTTTGGTGTCTTCGGCTAGGCAAACATAGGCGGTGAATTTCCCAGTTTCCGGAGCGGCCTCAAGAAAGACTGTGGAGTCGGTGTCGGAGACGAAGCGCACACTCAGTTTGTTGGCATTTTCCTGAAGTGACCAGATGCGGTCAGACAACTCATCTTGGAGTGCATCAGTGGCGGTTGCCATCCCGATGCCCTTGTATTCATTGAAGCTTGAGTAGTGCTTGCTCCACACCGGCACCCGATGCCCCCACCAAAGCTGCCGAGAAATGCACCAGTCCCGAATGTTCTCATGCCAGGTCTGGAAATTCTTGGCATAACGGTCCGGGAAAAAGCGCAATTGCGCGCCGCCGGCTTCGTTCTCGACTTCTTTCTCAAAGCCGAGGAAGTGCAGGGTGTCCACCACCTCGTGGTCGGCCTGGTCCTTGACCTGGATCAGGGCGTGCTGCAGTTCGCCGTCTTGCGCGGCGTTGTGGATGCTGACGCGGCCTTGCGCCTTGTAGCGGGCCAGGGCTTCCAAGTGGGTGCGCAAACGCTGGTCGGTGTTGTTGTCCACGATGGCGTGGTTCTTGAACACCCACACCGGCTCGACCTTGCTGTTCGCAAACGGGTCGCCGTCCTTCCACACGCACTGGGTGTCCTTGGCGCGCTGCTCCGGCGCCATCGCCCGCAGGGCCGCGCCGGCCAGGCGTTCGTCGGTCACCTTCACATACCACTGATCTGAGAGATACGGCTCCACCGGCACATGGCTGCGGTAGGAGTGGCCCACGGCGTGGCGGTAGGGGGCGATGCCATCCTTGCCGTAGCGGCCATCGAGCAGATTGGCGGCGCGGAAGTGGCGGATGATCGCCTTGCGCGCTTCTTCGCGCGACAAGCCCAAGAAGGGCGCCAGTTCGGCGTTTTCAGTCTGCTTGGGTTCCAGCGCCTTCCAGCCGTGGTCGAGCGAAATGCTGGCATCCGGCGCCATCACATTGATCATGGCCAGGCTGTACTTCGTGCCCAGCGCATAGTCATTCGGATCGTGGGCCGGCGTCACCTTGAGGAAGCCGCTGGACATCTTGGCCTTGGCGTCCGCGCTGTTGGCGTCGGGGATCACGACATACTCGTCGCATATGACCGGAATCACCCGGCCGACGATCGGCAGCTTCACGAACTTGCCGCCGAAGGCGCCATTGACCGGATCCTTGGGGTTTACCGCCACCGCCGTGTCGCCCAGCATGGTTTCCGGCCGGGTGGTGGCCACCGTCACGAACTCGCCGGTTTCTTTTCCTGCCGCGTCACACACCGGGTACTTCAGGTAGAAGAACGAGCCGTCGAGCGTTTCCATTTCCACTTCGTCGTCGGCCAATGCCGTCTGCGAAACCGGATCCCAGTTCACCAGGCGCTTGCCGCGGTAGATCAGGCCGTCCTTGAACAGCTGGAAGAAAGCTTCGCGCACGGCCTTGGCGCACATCGGGTCCATGGTGAAGCGCTGGCGCTCCCAGTCGCACGAGCAGCCCATGGTCTTGAGTTGGTCGGTGATGGTCTTTTCATATTCATCTTTCCAGGCGCCGACTTTTTCAAGGAACTGGCCGCGGCCGTCGCCGCCCTCGAGTTCGATCTTTTTGTAATCCTTGAGCGCGGGTTTGCCTTCGGCCTGCAGGCGCTTGTCGACGATGGTTTGGGTGGCGATGCCGGCGTGGTCGGTGCCGGGCATCCAGCAGGTGGCTTTGCCCTGCATGCGGGCCCTCCTCGCCAGGATGTCCTGGATGGTGTTGTTGAGCGCATGGCCCAGGTGCAGCGCGGCGGTCACATTGGGCGGCGGGATGACGATGGAGTAGCCGGGGCGGCTGTCGGTGGCGTCGGCATGGAAGGCGTTGGCGGACTCCCAGCGGGCCAGGATTTGCGGTTCGGTCTGGGTGGGGTCGTAGGCGGGGGGGAGGTCGGCCATGGGTTCTTGCGCTTGCGTAAAGATGAAAGATTCTGGAAGCGCGGATTTTACCGGAATGAAACGGCCCCGCCGCAAGCCAAAGGCTTGCGGCGGGGCCGTTTCATTCCGGTTTTGACGCGTTGCTTATTTAATCCTAAACACGGCGACGATGGTCATCAGCAGCGCCATGGTCCAGCCGGCGATGGCCCACCAGAAAATGATCGGTTGTCCCAGCACCAGCTTGGGGGCGTTGGCTTTTTCCTTGAAGAAGGCGGCGGCTTCCTCTTCAAGGGTCGGGGGCGCCGCCTTGGCCGGGGCGTCGGCAAGTTGCGGCGGGGCGTCAATGGCGGCCAGGGCGTCAATGGTGAAAGCGCTGCGGGCGATGATCGGCGGTTCGCCGCGCTGCACCGCCTGCAGGTCGGTGATCAGG
>CAZVNU010000367.1:0-2479 GCA_964628335.1 uncultured Phycisphaeraceae bacterium | reverse complement strand
CCGGGGTTTCGCCGGTGGCGACGACCTTGCCGCCGAACTCCACCTGGTAGCGCAAGGTGGCGCCGGCGGGCACTTCATGCGTGTCGTTGCAGACGAAGGCCGCGACCCTGAGCGCGTCGCCGGAGAAACCGTAGAAGTGGGCGGGGCGCAAGTTCACGGCCAGGGGCGTCAGCGCGTCGCGGTAGGCGAAGAACGCGGGCTTGGCCTGCCGTTCGTGGTCCATGATGGCCTTCATCCAGCCGGCGGGCCAGGCGTCGATGAGCAGATGGACGGCGAAGGAGTTCATCTTCGGCATGCGGCGGAAGGATTCCGTCATCAGGCGCACGCCCCATTCCTGGTGTTCGCGGCTGCGGCGCACCCATTCCTCCATGGTCTGCGGCACGGGCTTGAGCCAGCGCGCGCCGATGGTGGCCATCTGGTTCATCGGGATCGGCTTGGGCGACCACAGGTTGTCCCCGGTGGTCTCCAGCCATTCCGCCGGGTAATGTTTTTCCATCAACGCGACGCTGTCGAGCGCCTCGCCGCCGAACTCGCCGCAGCCGTGCATCCAACCGGCGCGGGTGGCCGACCAGCCGCCGTCGTAGATGCGGCGAAGGGAGTCGCCGTACCAGAAGTCGTAGTTGTGATGGTCGGAATACCCCTGGCTGAGGTTCATGAAGTCGCCATCGACCCATTTGACGGCCTGCCCGGGATTCGTCGCCTGCGCGACCTGGTCGAAGCCGGTGAACAACGCCTCGAGTTCCTTGCGGCGAAGGAAGGTGGGGTTGAACTTCTTCTCCCCGGGCGCGACCGGCTCGTTGATGTACGAGATGATGGCGTTCGAGGGATGCGGGCGGACCAGGCGCATCATTTCACCGAACTGTTTGGCGGTGCTCTCCTTGCCGGTGGCGGTGATGCCGGAGAAGGCCGGCAGGTCGCTTTGCGCCAGCATGCCGAGCTTGTCGAAATAATCGTACACCTCCGACGGGCAGGGCTGCTGGGTCATCCGCCAGAAATTCATGTGCGTGATCTTCGCCAGCAGGATGTCGTCGCGCAGTTGGTCGAAATCCTTCGTCATGACGCACCGCATCAGGTTGCCCATCATGTTCGCGCCGCGCAGCTTGATCTCCTTCCCGTTGAGGTAGAAGCGCCCCTTCGGTTTGCTCGTGAGGGACTGCGTGAATTCGCGCATGCCGAACTGGCGCTTGGCGGCGTCCACCACCTGGCCGTCGCGCTTCACGCGGACTTGCAACTGGTAGAGCCAGGGCGTTTCGGGCGACCAGAGCCGCAGGGCGGATTCCGGAATCGGAATGCGGAAGGTGTGGCGGCTCATGCCGTTTTCGCCCGCGGTGACGGTGGCGTTGGCGGCCTGACCTTCTGCAAGGGTGGCGGCGAAATTCTGGCCGTAAAGCGACCATTCAAGGGTGGCGCCGGTTTGCGCCGCGGGGATCTCGACCGTGACCTCGGCCATACGCTCCGCCAGCAGCGGGCGCACGAAGAGATCGTTCACAAACGCGCCGGCGCGTGATTCCAACCGGCATGGCAGCCAGATGCCCATGCCCGCCGCGCAGCAGTGCCAGCCCCAGGCTTTTCTGCTGCCGGCAGAGGCCGGCTCGTCCCAGCCGGGGCTAGAGAATCCCGCGAGTTTGTCGCCGTATTCCCACGGCGGCGCGTGCGCGTGCGAATCACCGAGCATCTTGATGTCGTTGCGCACGCGGATCAGCACGGTGTTCTCGCCGGGCTTCACGAAGGGCTTGATGTCGAATTCGAACGGCGTGAACATCCCCGTGTGCGAGCCGACCAACTTGCCGTTCACGATTACTTCGCCGATGTAGTCGACGGCATCGAAATGCAGAAAGAGCGTGTCGGCCTTGAGCTGGGTGTCGTCCAAGACAAGGGTGTGGCGGTAGAGCGTGGTGGCTTTGTTGATGGGCGGGCCGTAGTGGGGGACGGTGACTTCCTTCCATTCGCCCTTGCCCTGGATCGCCAGCGATTCGTCGCGCGCATCCGCCTCCGTTGCGATGCGCCAGTCGAAACGCTCCAGCGGCACGCTGCGACGCAGCTTGGGCAGGGCTGGCGCCAGGTCCGCCATGAACGGCGCGTACGCCTCGCGCATGCGCCGCAACTCGGTATCAAGTTGCGCCTGGGTGGTGATCTTGTCGCCGGGTTGGAAGCCGCCCTTGGCTGCGCCATCCCATGGCAGACGGATGTTCGGCAGCCTGGGCGCGGGGTTTCCCGCCAAGCCCGGCACGACGGACTTCTTCGTTTTGGCGATTTCGTCGAACAGGTCGGCGGGCGCATCGGCCGGCGCGTTGGCCGGCGCACGGGCGGGCGCGTCGGCGGCCCGGGCCAAGGTTGTCGGCAGGGCGGTGAGGACGGCCAGAAGGGCGGCGCAAGTGAAGGGGTGTTTGGTCATGGGGGAAGGGAGGTTGAACTGTCTGATCATGACAGGGCGTTTTTTGGAGAACCTATGAAAGCCGGGCAGGGCTGGCGGGTCAAG
>CAZVNU010000366.1:1786-2483 GCA_964628335.1 uncultured Phycisphaeraceae bacterium | reverse complement strand
TCGCCCTTGGCCTTCTTGGCGGCGGCTTCGACGGCCGGGATGGCCCGGATGAAGGAGACGCCACCGCCGCAGACATAGCCTTCAAGGGCTGCGGCCTTGGTGGCGTGCAGGGCGTCGTCGACGCGGTCCTTCTTTTCCTTCATCTCGGCTTCGGTGTTGGCACCCACGCGGATGATGGCCACGCCGCCGGTCAGTTTGGCCAGGCGCTCGGCCAGCTTCTCTTTGTCGTAGTCGCTGGTGGTGGCTTCGATTTGCGCCTTGATCTGCTCGGCGCGGGCGGCAATGTCTTTCTTCTTGCCGGCGCCTTCGACCAGGGTGGTGTTGTCTTTGTCGACCACGATCTTTTTGACGCTGCCCAGCGCTTCGAGTTCCAGGGTTTCCAGGCTCTGGCCGATGTCTTCGGAGATGAAGGTGCCGCCGGTGAGCACGGCGATGTCGGCGAGCATGGACTTGCGGCGGTCGCCAAAGCCGGGGGCCTTGACGGCGCAAATTTTCAGCACGCCGCGCAGGCGGTTGACCACCAGTGCGGACAGGGCTTCGTTTTCGACATCTTCGGCGATGATGAGCAGCGGTTTTTGCGCGGTGGCGACCTTGTTCAAAAGCGGCAACAACGCGGGCAGGTTGCTGATCTTCTTTTCGTAGATGAGCACCAGGGCGTTTTCCAGGACGCAGGTCTGGTTGCCGGTTTTGAACAAGG
>CAZVNU010000366.1:0-1776 GCA_964628335.1 uncultured Phycisphaeraceae bacterium | reverse complement strand
TCATGAAGTAGGGCGAGAGGTAGCCCTTGTCGAACTGCATGCCTTCGACATAGTCGAGGCTGGTCAGGCCGGTCTTGCTTTCTTCGACTTCGACCACGCCTTCGGCGCCGACTTTGGCGATCGCCTGGGCGATGGTGTCGCCGATGTCGGTGTCGTGGTTGGCGGAAACGGCGGCGACCTTGCGGTAATCCTCGATGCCTTTGCACTTGGTGGCGCTGGCTTTGATGGCGGCGATGGCGACTTCGGAAGCGGCCAAGATGCCGCGCTGCAAAGCGACGGTGTTGACGCCGGAACCGACATGCTTCAAGCCTTCGACGAAGATGGCTTCGGTCAGCACGGTGGCGGTGGTGGTGCCGTCGCCGGCCTTGTCGCCGGTCCGGCGCGCGACATCCATCACCATCTTGGCACCCATGTTCTGGAAGGGCTCTTTCAAGTCCACTTCTTTGGCGACAGACACGCCGTCTTTGGTGACGGCCGGGCCGCCGTAGGATTTGTTGAGGATGACATTGCGGCCGGAAGGACCGAGGGTGACTTTGACGGCGGCGGCGAGTTGCTCGAGCCCTTTGCGCAGTTCGGCGCGGGCGGCATCGCCGTAGATCATTTGTTTGGTGGACATGAGTGTTCCAATTGAAGAATGAGGAATTGAAAATGAAGAATGAGAGGCGCAAGTTGCGCTTGCTTACTTCACGACCACGGCGAGCAGTTCGTTCTCGCGGGCGATCAGGTGCTTGACGCCGTCCACTTCGATTTCGGTGCCGGTGTACTTGCCGTAGAGCACGGTGTCGCCGACGACGACCGAGACCGGGCTGCGCTCGCCCTTGTCGGAGAGTTTGCCGGCGCCCACGGCGACCACGGTGCCCTGCTGGGGCTTTTCCTTGGCGCCTTCGGGGATGTACAGGCCGCTGGCGGTGCGCTCTTCGGCGATGGCCGGCAGGATCAGGATGCGGTCATCCAAGGGCTGGAGGGACGACTTCTTTGCCGGGGCGGTTTTGGCGGCGGCGACGGTTTTGGGGGCGGTTTTGGCCATGATGGTTTTTAAGGTGGACGCGGCGGCTCGCCGCGTTGGATGAATGAAGTTGAGAAAGAAAACGAAGGGTTGGGAAATGGACGGCGTATTTTGCGGATTCAGCCGCCGCGATGCGGCGGACGGCGGCAAGATGCCGCCGCTACCTTACATCCCCATCCCGCCCATGCCACCCATGCCGCCCATGCCATGGTCGTCATGGTCATGGTGATCGCCGCCCTTGGCCTTTTGCGGCACTTCGGTGATGATGCAGTCGGTGGTCAGCAGCAGGCAGGCGACGGACGAGGCGTTTTCCAACGCGGTACGGTCCACCTTGGCGGGGGTGATGATGCCGCGCTCGACCAAGTCACAATATTCGAGCTTGAGGGCGTCAAAGCCGCGGTCGCCCTTTTCGGCCATGACCTTGCTGACGATGACGGCACCCTTTTCACCGGCGTTTTCGGCGATGGTGAACAGGGGCACCAAGAGGGCCTTGCGCACGGTTTCGACGCCGAGTTTTTCGTCGCCTTCGGCCTTGAACGAAGCCAGGGCCGCCGCGGCGCGCACGAACGACACGCCGCCACCGGGCACGATGCCTTCTTCAACCGCGGCGCGGGTGGCGTGCAGGGCGTCTTCGACGCGGGCTTTCTTTTCCTTCAATTCGGCTTCGGATGCGGCGCCGACATTGACTTGGGCCACGCCGCCGGCCAGTTTGGCCAAGCGCTCCTGCAGCTTTTCGCGGTCGTAGTCGCTGGTGCAGTTGCTGATTTCGC
>CAZVNU010000365.1:0-2495 GCA_964628335.1 uncultured Phycisphaeraceae bacterium | reverse complement strand
TTGCGCTACCAGGTGGAGTTCGGCGGCAAGGTCGTCGCCACCGGCGAAACCCCGGCGAAAGTCGTCGCCTGCGATCCCGCCTTCCAAGGCTTCCTGGAAGTCGCCGTGCCGCAGGTGACGGAGCGCGCCGGGTTCACCCTGCGCGTCGGCCTGTTCGACGCCGAAGGCAAACTGCGCCACGACAGCGCCGTGCCGCTGGAAGCCTTTCCCGCCGCCGACAAGGAAGCGGTCAAGACCAAGGCCAAGAAACTCGACCGGCCCGGCGGCATCGCCGAAGTGCTGGTCCGCTGACAATCCCCGCCCCAGGCGGCGTCTTGGAGCGCCCGCACGGGTCTTGAAAGCGGGCGCAAGCCCCCAATCTTCCTCCTGGATTTTCCCCCTATAATTATCGGACAAACTACTCCTATTACAGCCGCCATGACCAAAACCTCCCTCACCCGCGTCGCCCTGCTCGCCTGCCTGTTCGCCCTGCCGCCCGCCTTGGCGCGGGCGGCGGATGCCCCCACCGACACCTTTGAAAACATCGCCAAGCAAAAGGAAGCCACCGTGCCCGGCTTGGTTTCCCACCCCGCGCCGAAATTGCCGGATGTGCGCCTGCCATGGGATGGCGCGGCCAAGGCCGGCTTCCCTGCCGGCGACAAGATCACCACCCAGGCGCAATTGGATGCCTTGCTAGCGGACATGCGCAAGGACCGCGCCCCCTTCCTGCAAAAACTCGCCCCGGCGATTCCCGCCCGGCCGCGCCAAGAACTCGTCACCTTCGACTGGCGCTTGGCCGAAGGCAAAAACCCCGAGGCCGAACTGGCCGATGCCCTCGCCGGCAAGGGTGAATGGAAAAAACTGACCATCCCCCACTACGGCGGCCCGGTGGGCAAGGCCACCTCCTTCTACCGCACCGAGATCGAACTCACGCCGGAACTGCTCGCGCGCGAACGGCTCTTCCTGCACTTCCAGGCGGTGGACTACCACGCCTGGGTCTACTTCAACGGCCAACTGGTCGGCACGCACGAAGGCCTGTTCGACGCCTTCGAATTCGATGTCAAGGCCTTGGCCAAGCCCGGCAAGAACACCTTGGTGGTGCGCGTGGGCAACGACGGTTGCCCGGTCGGCTCGACCCCGATCTACGGCGGCGGCAACCGCGCCTACGGCCCCAAGATGGCGGCCTGCGGCGGCCCGGGCTGGGACGAGCCGAAATCGGGCTGGATCTGCTGCCCGGTCGGCTTCGGCATGTGGCAGCGCGCCTGGATCGAAGCGCGCGGCGAAACCTTCGTGAACGATGTGTTCGTGCGCCCGCTCCTGGACAAGAAACAAGCCGAAGTCTGGGTGGAGGTCGCCGGCCTGCCAAGCGACGCCAAGGATCTGGGTGGTCTCTCCGTGGAATATGCGCTGTACGGCGAGAACTTCAAGGCCACGCTGGCCGAGGCGCGAAAGCCGGCGGCGAACCTGGAGGACGGCGAGGTCAACCTGTTCACCTGCCCGCAACCGGCGGATGCGGCCGCGCGCCAATTCTCCGTCCGCCAGTTCAAGTTCACGGTGGATCTGCCCGAAGCCCGCGTCTGGTCGCCGGCGACGCCCTGGCTGCACCAGATCCAGGTGCGCCTGAAGAAGGACGGCCAAGACGCCGACGCCTTCAAGCGCACCTTCGGCATGCGTTCCTTCACCCAATCCCAGACGAGCGTCCCCAAGGGCCGCTTCTACCTCAACGGGTCCGAAATCCGCCTGCGCGGCGCCAACATGATGGGCAACCTCATGCAGTGCGTCATGCAAGGCAAACCGGAACTGCTGGAGACCGATATCCTGCTGGCCAAGGCATCCCACATGAACTTCTGGCGCATGACCCAACAGCCTTGCCAGGAGGAGGTGTTCGACGCCTTCGACCGTCTGGGCCTGTTGGCGCAATCGGATTTGCCGATCTTCCACTACATCCCCGCCTCGCAGGAGGCCGAAACCCTGCGCGAAGCCGGCGCGCAATTGCGCCTGGTCCGCGGGCACGCCTGCAACGCGCTGGTGAGCTACATCAACGAACCGATGAACGGCACCCGCAGCAGCCAGAAACGCATGCCTGAAAAGGCCCAGGTGGAACTGTTCCGCCGCTGCGACGCGCTGATCCCGTCCGTGGCCCCCGGCCAGACGGTCAAATGGGTGGACGGCGATTACCAGAACCTGTCGGAGGGCTACTCCGACCACCACTGCTACAACCTGTGGTATTGGCGCCACTGCCTGCCCTTCTCGTCGCAGTACAAGGGCGCCTGGACCAAGACCCGCGCCGGCTGGATGCACGGCAACGGCGAGTTCGGCAGCGAAGGCGTGGACACCCCCGACCTGATGCGCCGCCGCTACCCCAAGGAATGGCAGGGCGTGGAGAAGGATGGCCAGTGGAGCCCCAAGGGCGTGCCCTGCCAGGCCAACCGCCCCGACTTTGGTCGCTGGATGCCGCCGTACAAGACGATGGAGGAATGGTGCGCCAACAGCCGCGAGCACCAGCGCGCCGCCAC
>CAZVNU010000364.1:0-2498 GCA_964628335.1 uncultured Phycisphaeraceae bacterium | reverse complement strand
GTCGCGGATGAATGCGCCGCCTGCATCTACAAGCTCGCGGGCCAGCCGATGCCCAAGCCATGAACCCAATCCTTGCCCGCCCAGGGCTGGCGGGTCACGGGCACAACCCCTCTAAAAAAGTAGACGCGGCGGCTATGCGCGTGGGATGAGAGGTCTTTGAAGCGATGCGCGTCGGTGTTTCGGTGCGCGTGGGTTGGGTTCGGGTTTCAGCGAACGCGGCGGGTCGCCGCGTCTACTTTTTGGCGTCAATCCTGCTTCAAAGACCTCTCATCCCACGCTCCTCGCCAGCCGCGTCTACTACTTTCAAGCGCAAGCGCAACCCCGCCCACCTGCTCGGTGCCCGATACCATACCCCCCTTGACGCATCCAAGCCCTTTTCCCTCATCTTCCGCCCAAGAAAGCCCCATGCTCAACCAAGTGTTCAAAGCCTACGATGTGCGCGCCGTCTACCCCGCCCCCTTGAACGAAGATCTGGGCTGGCGCATCGGCCTGGCCACCGCCAAGTGGCTCAAGGCCAAGCAGGGCGCGGCCGGCAATACCGTGGTGGTTTCGCGCGACCACCGCCCGGCCGCCCCGAGCATGGCCGAGGCGTTGATCAACGGCCTGCGCGCCGGCGGCGCCGATGTGGTGGATCTGGGCCGCTGCGACACCTCGATCCAATACTTCGCCGTGCCGCATTTCAAGGCCATCGGCGGGGTGCAGTGCACCGCCAGCCACAATCCGATCAAGTACATCGGCTTCAAGTTTTCCGGCGCCGGCGCGGTGCCGGTGGGCCGCGACACCGGCCTGGCGGAAATCCAGGCGCTGGCCGAAAACATCACCGAAACGGCCTGTCCCGCGCCGGTGGGCAAATACGAAACGGCCGATGTGTGGGCCTTGTACCGCGCGCACATTTTGCGATTCATGGGCGCGTTGCCGCGCAAGGTGCGGGTGTTTGTCGATGCCTCCAACGGCTGCGGCATCGCGCTGTTGGACAAGGTGTTCGCCGATGTGCCGAATCTGGAAGTGGTCAGCCTCAACACCGAATGGACGGACCAATGGGCCCACGAGCCGAACCCTTTGGTGCCCGAAAACATGGTGCCCACCGAGCAGGGGGTCAAGGCCGGCGGCTTTGACATCGGCGCCTGCTTCGACGGCGATGCCGACCGCTGCATGCTGACCGATGAAACCGGCGCTTCCATCGGCTGCGACCATCTGACCGCCGCCTTGGCCGGCCACTTCCTCGAAGAAACCCCCGGCGCCGGCATCGTGTTCGACTTGCGCTCCAGCAAATCGGCGAAAGAGGCCATCTTGGCCGCCGGCGGCAAGCCGCATATGAGCTCGGTCGGCCATGTGAACATCAAGAAACTGCTGCGCGACACCGATTCGGTGTTCGGCGGCGAATTGTCGGGCCACTTTTACTTCAAGGGCAACTCCTTCGCCGATTCGGGCGCCATCACCCTGGCCATCGCCATCGGCATCATCTCGCGCAGCGGCGTGAAACTGTCCAGCCTGATCAACCCGCACCGCAAATACCCGCAATCCGGTGAAATCAATTTCACCTGCGAAGACAAGGCCGGCGCGATCGCCGCTCTCAAGGCCGATTACGCCAGCCAGGGCAAGGTGTTCGAGCTCGACGGCCTGTCGGTGGATGCGTGGGAGGCCAAGGGCTTTTGGTTCAATGTGCGCGCCAGCAACACCGAGCCGGTGCTGCGTTTGAATGCCGAAGCCAAAACCGCCGAAGGCTTGGCGCAACTGATGGCCGCGCTCAAGCCGCGGTTGGGGGTCGAGGCCAAGGGGCATTGACGGGGCGTTGGCAAAAATGGGGTGTCGGGCAGGCGTTCACTCGCCGCGAGGTTTGAGCGGCACTTCCTGCCGCTGCCATTCCGTGCCTTCGGGCAGGGCGGTGTCGAACGCCTGGTCCGGCAATTCTGGATTGAACACCGGCTTGGAGAGCAGCACTTCGGTGCTGTCCTGCCCTTGGCTGCTGGTGGCGCCGATGGGCTCCAGGGTGTCTTGGTCGAAGACCAGTTCCATGCGGTCCACTTCCAGTTTGACGCCTTTTTTGGGCGTCAAAACTAGGCGCACGGTTTCGCGCTTGTCTTCGGCGGGGGCGGACTGGCCAAGCGTCACCTCGAAGCGGGCCATGACGGCGGCTTTTTCAAAGGACAAGGGGATGGGCCACGGGCCGCCGCCGATGGCCAGCAAGTCTTTGGGGTCGTTTGGGGCGCGCAATTCGCGGCGGGTGGCGCTGTGGTCTTTGAGGTTGGTTTCCAGCAGCCAGTAGCCATCGAAGATGTAGCGGATGTCCACCTTTTCAGCCTTGCCATCCACCACCACGCGGTCGAAGTCGATGCGGGTGCGGGCGGGCAGGGTGATCGCCTGATGGTCCGTCGCCGCAGGTCCGTGGGTTTTCAGAACTGCGGGCCGCGCATAGTGAAACAAACCGAAGCGCACCAGGGTGTCGCCGAGCAAGTCCGCATCCTTCGCGCACTCGAAGTGCTCGAAAAGATCGGCAC
>CAZVNU010000363.1:0-2506 GCA_964628335.1 uncultured Phycisphaeraceae bacterium | reverse complement strand
AGCGTGCCAGCGTCCCCTCCCTGACGGTCGGGGTTCCTTGACCCGCCAGCCCTGTGAAGCGGCTTAACCCTGCGCGAAGCGCGCGTTCACCGTGTTCCAGTTGATGATGTCGAAAAACGCCGCGATGTAATCCGCGCGGCGGTTTTGGTAATGCAGGTAATAGGCGTGCTCCCACACATCCAGATTGAGCAGCGGCTTGCCCTTGACCGGGGCATCGGCCATCACCGGGTTGTCCTGGTTGGGGGTCGAAGTGATGGCCAACTTGCCGCTTGGCGTTTGCACCAGCCACGCCCAACCGGAACCGAATTGGGTGGCCGCCGCTTTGCTGAAGGCTTCTTTGAAGCCACCCATGCCGCCCAAGTCGCGGGTGATGGCGGTGGACAGCGCCGCCGACGGCGCGCCGCCCTGGCCTTTGGGCGCCAACACCTGCCAGAACAAGCTGTGGTTGGCATGCCCACCGCCGTTGTTGCGCACGGCGGTGCGCTTGTCCGCCGGCGCCACCTGATTGATCTTGGCGCAGAGTTCCCAAATGTCGGCCGGCACACCGGCCACCCCGGCCAAGGCCGCGTTGACATTTTTCACATAGCCCGCGTGGTGGCGGTCATGGTGAATTTCCATGGTCTGCGCATCCACCGCCGGGGCCAGCGCGTCAAAGCCATAACCCAACGGCGGCAAGGTGTAGGCGCCGCCCGCGCCGGCCAAGGCCGGCGCCGGTGCGGCGGTGTCCAACGACGCGCAGGCGGACAGCACCGACGGCATGGTCGATGCCCCCAAAGCCAAGACCGCGCCCTTGGCGGAAACGGACAAAAACGAACGGCGATCAAGTTCGGTGGTGGTCAACATGGACGCGGCTCCTGAAGTGAAGAGAGAAAAAGACATGGCATACCATACCCTCATGCCAGCTTCCTGCCCAATTTGGTTTCCCGATTCCTGGTGGCCCGTGCTGGGCGACTGCTTTGAACAGCCGTGGATGCAATCTTTGCAGGCATTCGTGGATGAAAGTCGCCAACGCGGCCCGGTGTATCCGCCCAAGGGAGAAGTCTTCAATGCCCTGGCCCACACCCCGTTTGAAAAAGTGCGGGTGGTGATTTTGGGGCAAGACCCTTACCACGGCCCCGGCCAGGCCCACGGGTTGTGCTTCTCGATCAAACAGGGCGTGCCGGCGCCGCCCTCGCTGAAAAACATCTTCAAGGAATTGTCATCCGACGCGCAACTGGCGCCGGCCTTCGCCCCGCCCGCCCATGGCGAACTCACGGCCTGGGCCGACCAGGGTGTGCTGCTGCTCAACAGCGTGCTGACGGTGGACGCGGGAGAAGCCCACTCCCACGCCAACCAAGGCTGGGAAATTTTCACCGACCGGGTGGTGAAGGAACTCAACGACCGCCGCGAAAACCTGGTGTTTTTGCTGTGGGGCAGCCCGGCGCAAAAAAAAGCCGCCGGCGTGGACCGGCGCAAACACCTGGTGCTGACCGCACCGCATCCCTCGCCGTTGTCGGCGTATCGCGGCTTTTTCGGTTGCGGGCATTTCTCCCAAACCAACGCTTGGCTCGCACAACACGGCCAAGCGCCGATCAATTGGACGGTGGCGTAACAGACTCACGCCCGGGTTCCGCCGGGGCGACGGGCGCCCGCTGCGGCGCCACCTGTCGCTCTTCAACGATCACCCGCTGTATCACTGGCTCTTGCGAGCGCGAACGGGCCACGAAAACACCGATGATGATGACCCCGATCAGCAGCGCCACCGCCATGATCACCAGCACCACTTCCATCGCGGAATCACCCGACGACCGGCGTTGGGGCCGGCGGCGGTAGGACATTGCCGATGCGGCCGGGCGGGCGCCGGTGTCCCAGCCAGCCAACGGATCTTCCACCAAGCCCCCCTGCAACGGGTTGCTGCGCGGGGCCGTGCGGGGCGGGGCATTGGGCCGGGAAAACGGCCGGGAAAACGGCCGGAGGGGCGGTTGGGTCGCACGGGTCTGGAACAGATCCTGGCTTGCCGCCATCTCCACCGGATCCGCCGCATTTTGACTGAAGAACACGCTGGAATCCGACTTGCGCACCGTAGGGAAACCGGATGACCCGCCCGGCGGCATCACCCCCGATGAATCGTTGCCCGAAATCGGGCGCCTGGGCTCGCGCAAAGTGAGGGTGGCTTGGCGCGGGATTTCATCCGCCAACGGCGTGCTGCCCACCGGAATCCACTGGCCGCCGTTGAGCGACATTTCATCGGTCAAGGCGATACCGCCCCGGCGTGCCATCACACGGATCTGCGCGCGGGAAAAGGGGCCGATGATTTGGCCTTTGCGGCGCAGGCGAAAGGTGGGGGCGGCGGTGGACATGGGAGTGGGTGGTGCGGCCAAGGCAGCGACGGATGAAAAGCGTGCCGGGAGCGCATTTTAACGGAAAGCAACGCCAGACCCCAGGTTGGCCCCCGGCTCAGCGGACCCCAGGGCTGGCGGGTCACGCGCGTCATCCCTTTGAAAAGGAACCCCGACCGTCAGCCCTG
>CAZVNU010000362.1:0-2508 GCA_964628335.1 uncultured Phycisphaeraceae bacterium | reverse complement strand
CCCCGCTCTGGCGGCAAGCGGTTGCCGATAAACCCCACGCGATAGGGCCGCTTGGCTCCTGCATCCAATGCACCGAAAACTTCATTTGACCAAGCCGGATTGACCAAAAAATTAGGATGCACAAAAGGCGCGTAATGCACATGCTTTTGCAAGCCGAAGCGCAAGTCCCAAAGGGGGCATTGCCAACCCCGTTCAAAAATCGCCGTTTGGGCCCGCAGGTAATGCGGGAAAGAACGCACCAACTCGCGCAACCAATCCCGTGAATCCGAATAGTGACACCCCAACGGCGCAAAAGCCGAGGCCTTGGCCTTGGCCTGCCAAGCACCCAGCGCTGGATGTGTTTTGCCTTGACGAATGAGTTGGAAGATCAACAAATCCGATATGTCAGGCGAGGCTGTTTTGACATCCACAATCTCTGCGCCGCCATGCTGACGCAAACGACGCAAACACCATGGATGTTCGGAGTGCTCATCACCCTCCAAGCGTGTGACCACCCGCACTTTAAGGGTTGGATCCTGTGCCAGAAAATAAATCATCGTTTCTGAGAAATGGATCAGGTTAGGCCAGAAAAAAGTAACAGTGGTCATGGGCGGATTCTCCCTTGAATGCCACCCGCCCGCAACACCCCGGGATTTCCCGCCACAAATGCCCCAAGCCTTAGCCAACGCTTAAGCCGCCCCTCTCCATTCGCCACCGACTTGTCCGCCAGTTCCCGAAACGGCCCGTCATACAGCCACATCGCCTGCAAACGACGACGATCAGCAGGCGCAAGTGGCACGGAAGCATCCCACAAATAAGGCCGTACTACTGTGCGTAATTCATCAGCAGCATGTTGTGCCTGGCTTGATTTCTGTGCGCCGTGGAAGCGAAAACACACCACCTCTTGATCCAACGGCATCACTTGTGCCCCAGCCAGAATGGCCCGCAACCAATATTCATAATCCATCACCAAATGCAGGGACTCGTTAAACGGCCCGACTTTTTGCGCCAAGGTCCGTGACCAGAACACCTCCGGCTGCACGAACTGCCGCCGCTGCCACCACACACCCCACAAGTCGAGGATCTCCGCCGCCGTTTGAATGTCCCCGAACTGCACATCGCGCCGGGTGCCGTCTTCTTCCGTCCGCACACAACGGCCGTGCAACAGGCCCGTTTCAGGATGGGTGGCGAAATGCTCTCCCACCGCCCGCAGGGCGCCTGGCAAATACCAGTCGTCACTGTTGAGGTAGGCGCAAACATCACCGCTGGAACGCGCAAATCCTTTGTTGATGGCATGGGTCTGGCCGTGATCCTTTTCGCTCACCCAGCCGGTCAGATGTTTTTCGTATTTCTTCAGAATCTCCACCGTGCCGTCGGTGGAGCCGCCATCGATCACGAAGTATTCGAGGTCGGGATAGCCTTGGTCAAGCACCGAGCATAGGGTCTGCTCGATGAATGGCGCTTGATTGAAGGACGGAGTGACGATGCTGATGCGGGGCAGGGTCATTTGCGGTCGCCTTTCAGCAGGCGGCGCAGGGCATTTTTCATCCGACCCCAGTGCGTCACGCCGGCCCAATGCAAAGCCTGCATAAAGCGCCGATGTTCCGCTTCCATTTCCACGCGGCGGGCCGCCACGTCTACTTTTTTGAGCAGCCCCGCCAACCGACGCTTGTACTCCGCAAAATCCACCTTGAACAGACGCAAGTTTTCTGCGGAAAGGTCGAGCGAACCCGGCGTCGCCCAATCCGTCGCAAAACTTCCCATCGGCACTTTTGAAAGCAAGTCAAAGCCCAACTGACCGTGCATTTTACGCACGCGTTCCAAAGGGGCGGCTTGCGGCGTGATGCGTTCCCAGGCCTGCATGTAGTCCGCCAACGGCACCGTGAAAAAATACGGACAATGTGAAGATGGGTGCGCCTGATGGCCCGGGGTGCCGGAATAAGTCAAAGCCCGCAGCATGCTGCCAAAGTCAAAGGTGCGCAGCCCCGTCTGCGCCGCCAATTCCTGGCAGATGATTTTCGCGCCGGTGGCCAGGGCAATGAACACCGTGTGCGCGCCATGCTCTTGCGCTTGGCGCTGGATGTCGGCCAAAATCAGATCCAAATTTTCCGCATAGTTTCGGCCGCCATCGCGCACGCCGACAAACACCGGCTCGGCGCCGGGCGGAAAAAACTTCTCTGCCGCCTGGCGATAGCCAGGCTGCTTCCACAGTTCCGCCAAGAGCGGCGCCTCGGCACCGACAAACAGGCATTTGTGTTTGGTGACATAGGCCGGCATTTCATACGCCACCCACTCGTAGAAGATCATCGAGGTTTCGGGGGTGGGGTTGGATTCCGCCAATGCTAGGAAAGAACCGTGACCGTGAGGGAGCGGGCGAGGAATGGCTTCCACGCCCGCTCCCTCACGGTCGCGGTTCTTTTCCAGCGCCCTCTTCAAATCTCTGAGTTTCGGCAGATTCTCCCGGCAATACGCCTGCCGGTCGTATTTGTCCAGATAACCGCAGTCGCTGAACGCAACCATCATTCGGCC
>CAZVNU010000361.1:0-2521 GCA_964628335.1 uncultured Phycisphaeraceae bacterium | reverse complement strand
ACCATCCCCGTCATCCCCGCCACGCCGGCCCCGGGCATCCGCGCCGCCCACGCCCTGGGCACCGCCAAGGCTGAATTCAAGGATGGCAAACTGACCGTCACCACCGGCGCCGTCACCCGCCAATGGAACTGGACCGGCGCCGGCCTCTCCACCGTCGGGGTCAAAGACGAGCGCACCGGAACCGCCTACGGCCAGCCCAAACTCACGGCCGCCTGCGACTGGGATCTGCCCGGCTTGCTGGCCAACGGCGCCAAGGCGCAACTGATCAGCGTCGAAGCCCGCACTGCCGACGACGATGGCTTCTCCGGCCGGTTTGTCGAAGTAGTCTCGACCCTGCGTTATGAAGAGGCCAAGGTGGAAATCCAACATGTGGTATGGGCCATCCCCGGTGCCCCCGGCATCCGCACCCAATTGCGCGCCAAGGCCCTGCCCGGCTACGCGGCCAAGGGGTTCCCGGATGAGCGCAAGCACAACTCCTACGGCTCCACCCAGACGCTTCCCGGCGCGCAAAACGACCACCTGCCGCTGGACCTCTCGCGGCCCAACAGCCGCCGCTATTTCGGCATCTACAACGATCCGGGCAACCGCCTGCCGCAGGACAAGCCGATGCTGGAGGAAAAAGTGGTCAACGGCTACCCGGTGTTCCAAACCGAAGCCATCACTTGGGCCAGCGGCGAAGCGGTGCAGTACGGCGCCTCCGGCGCGGAATACGGCGTGATCGCCATCAAGGAATCGCCCAAGACCGTCAACCAGGCCACCTACCTGACCGGCGGCTTCTTCTCCTCGCCCAAGGGGCTGTCGATGACCGGTTGGGGCTTGTCGCCGCAGGAAATCGTCGAAGACCGCTTCCGCGACTGCTGGGCCACCTGGACCATCGTGTACAGCGGCGGCAACGACGGCCAGCAGCGGGCCCTCAAACAGTTCAACGCCGCCCGCTACCCCGTCAACCTCAAGCGCGACGCCTTCATCCTCTCCAACACCTGGGGCCCGGCCAATCCGGGCGGGGCGCAATTCACCGAAGAGGGCTTCGTCCTCAAGGAGATCGAAGCCGTCGGCAAACTCGGCATCGATGTGATGCAGATCGACGACGGCTGGCAGAGGGGCGGCCAGAGCTCGGCCGGCAGCGACTTCCGTCCCAAGTACAAGAATGGCTGGAAGGATGTCAAGGCCGCCGCTGAAAAGGCCAATGTTCGCATGGGCCTGTGGATGGCCACGCGCAACGCCAAGACTGAAGAATTGTGCAAAAACACCGACGAACTCGGCTATGTCACTTGGAAGGCGGACTTCGAGCACCTCTCCAGCCGCGGTGATTACGAAAAACGCTACGCCAAGTACCGCACCGTGATGAAGCACAACTGGGGCAACACCCAGTTCACCCTGTGCCCCGAGTACGACGACCCGCGCTACGGCTGGTACAACGCGCAGGAGTACGGCAGCCTCTACTTCCAGAACATCCAGGAAGGGTTGCCCATCCACCTGACCTTCGTGCCCTTCCAGGTGCTGCGCCAGCACTGGTTCATGGCCAAGTATTTCCCGACCAACAAACTGCAGGTGATGCTGCAGAACCCCGAGCGCACCCGCAAGGATGTGAGCGACGCGTACCTGCACTCGCACGACTACTGCTTCGCCATGGGCCTGGCCTTCGTGCCGCAGTTCTTTCAATCGGCGCAATACCTCAGCGAGACCGGCAAAAAGGAACTGGTCCCGCTCATCGCGGCCTACAAGCAGGCCCGTCCGGACATCTTCACCAGCACCACCTATCCCATCGGCGAAGAGCCCAGCAACGCCAGCTGGACCGGCTTCCAGATGGTCAGCACCACGCGCGGCAACGGCGGCCACCTGCTGCTGTTCCGCGAGCTGCACGATGCCCGGCCGACCGCCAAGGTGCAATTGAAGTTCCTGGCGGGCAAGACACTTTCGCTCACCAACCTGATGACGGGGGAGAAGGGCGAGGTCAAGGTGGACGCCAATGGCCAAGCCGCGTTCACCATCGGCAAGGCGGCGGATTACCGCATGCTGCGGTATGAGGTGAAGTGACAGCAATGGCGGACTCCCCAGCCGGCCCCGCACCAGCGCATCCCACCCCCATTGTGCATGTGCATTTGCATGATTGACCGGCTTTACGCCGCGCGTGCCGCTTCGATCAGCGCGCACACTTCTTCGATCGCCGTTTCCAAGTCTTCATTCACCACGAAGGCGTCGTAAGCCCCGCACTCCCGGGCTTCGGCCATTTCCTTGCGGGCGGCGGCGTAGCGTTTTTGGATGACTTCCTCACCCTCGCGGCCGCGGCCGCGCAAGCGGGCAAGCAGGGTTTCTTCGCTTGGCGGATTGATGAAGATGGCGAAACCCTCCGGCATCTTGGCTTTGACCTGGCGGGCACCTTTGACATCAATCTCCAACAACATCAAGCCGCCTTCGGCCAACACCGTTTCCACCGGCTGCCTGGGGGTGCCGTAGAAATTGCCGTAGACCTCGGCATATTCGAGCATGTTGCCAAGCAGCACTTCCTGCTTGAAATGCT
>CAZVNU010000360.1:0-2536 GCA_964628335.1 uncultured Phycisphaeraceae bacterium | reverse complement strand
AAACCCGAACCCAACCCACGCGCACCGAAACACCGGCGCGCATCGCTTCAAAGACTTCTCATCCCACGCGGCGGGCCGCCGCGTCTACTTTGTGAACGCCGCACCCATCTTTCTCGCCAGCCCTGCTTTTTGGCGTGCGGCGGCATGACGCCGCTTTCCGCGGGGAGGCACGACTCCCCGCGCGCCGACCGCGCGTCATGCCACGCCAACCCGGCGCCGGTACTCCTTGGGCGACACCCCGGCCACCGATTTGAACAAACTGGAAAAATGCTTGGGGTCGCGCACCCCCACCTGGGCGCCGACGGCGCCGATCTTGACCTTGGGGTCGCGCAGGATCACCTTGGCGTGCTCGACGCGGATCTCCACCAGCATGTCGTGCGGGGTGCGGCCCAGGTGCGCGCGGAAGGCCTTCTCCAGACCCCGCCGCGAGACGCCGCAGGCGGCGGCCGCATCCTCCACCTTGGCGCCCCGGGCATGGTGCGATTTCATGTGCGCCAGCGCGCGGGCCACCAGGGGCGAATCGGAGGCCAGCGCATCCGTGCTGCCGCGCGCGACCACCTCGTGCGGGGGCACCCACAGGTCGGCGGCGGCGGGCGCCTTGCCGGCCATCATCAGATCGAGTTGCTGCGCGCCAAGGTAACCCACCTTGCGCAGGTCGGTGCGGATGCTCGACAGCCGCACGGCCGTGCAGTCGCACACCAGCGTTTCGTCATCCATGCCCAGGACGGCGATGTCCTGCGGCACCTTGTGCCCCAGCGTCAGCGCCATGTCCATGAACCGCGCGCCGGCGTAGTCGGTCCAGCAGAACACCGCCATCGGCATCTGCAAGCCCTTGAGCCAGGCACCGACGCGGCGGGTTTCCTTCTCCCACGGCGCCGCGCTTTCGTGCAGCACGGCGCATGCCAAGCCGGCCTCTTTCAGCTGGCGCACAAACGCCTCCTTGCGTGCGGAATGCGCGTAGCCGTAGAACCCGAAACGGGTGAATCCGCGCGCGCGCAGGTGGTTGATCCCCAGGGCCACGGCCCCCTCGGTGTCGGTGAGCACGCGGGGGTAAGAAGTCCCCATCCGCCGCCCCTCGACATTGACCGTGGGCAACCGGCACTTGTCCAGGAAGTCCGGCAGCGGCGTGCCGTCGCGCACCAGCATGGTGAGGATGCCGTCGCCGCGCCAACCCCAGGGAATGTTGCCGGGATTGGGCAGCATGTCGAGCGACAGGTGCCAATGGTGATCGCGGGCATATTGCGCGATCCCCTCGAACAAGGGACCACGGTAGAATTCCAAGGCCACCAGCACATGCATCATCCTGGGGGCGGCAGTTGGCATGGTTCGTATTTTACAACCTTTTTACGCATTTGTTGGTTTTAGGAGAACAACATGACCCTTATTCTTGCGTCCATGAGACTTCGGACTTCCACCCTTTTGCTTTTGACTGCGCTGGCTGCTTCCGCGCAGGGGGCGGATATCGCTTGGACGGGCGGCACCGATGCGGACTGGAATACGGCGGGCAACTGGGATCCGGCCAATGTTCCCGACGACACCGCCGAACGGGCAGTGTTCAATGGGACTGGAACGAATACCGTGACCTTCGGGGCGGTGGTGGGTGGCGGCGCCGGATTCAACGGAATTCTGGTCACCAGCGGACAGACTGCCGCCTTGAGCATCAACAGCACGCTTTCAACCACCAATTTCCGCCTGGCGGATTCCTCAGGCATCACCATCGAATCCGGCGCGGGAGCCTTTTCGATGGGCACCAGCGGCTCCAACATCCGACTCGTGCCCAACACGGCGTCATTGTTCACCTTTCGGAACGACTCGTCCAACACCGCGACCTTGGGCAACAAAATCACCAACACCACCGGTGGCGGCGCTTCGGCATTCCGCATGTTGTTCACCGGCAGCGGCGACTGGCAGGTGGATGCCGCCCTCAATCCATCAGGCGGTGGCAATCCGTTCTTGACCAAGGAAGGCACGGGCACCCTCACCCTCACCGGCGCCAACACCTACACCGGCGGCACCCAGGTGGATGTCGGCGAATTGATCCTCGCCGGTGCCGGCAGCATCAGTTCGAGTTCGGCGATCACGATCGCCGAGGGTGCGACTTTCCGCGAATCAAGCACGCACGCGCAGACATTCGGAAACATCTCGGGCGGCGGCCACTTCATCCGCGACACCACGGCCACCGGACTCAAGACTTTCTCAGGGAACAACGGCGGTTTCACCGGCACGATGACGCTCTCGATCGGCCAAAATCTGTTTTCCAACGGCAATTCCGGCAGCGCGCAAGCGGCCTTTGAGGTCGCCGCCGGCGCCGAACTCATCATGGAAACGGGGGCCTACACCATCCACTTCGGGAGCCTCAGCGGCGCTGGCAACTTCCGAACGCGCAACAACGGTTCCGGCGGCACGGTGACCGCATCCATCGGCGCACTGAATACGGACACCACCTTTTCAGGCGTGATTTCACAAGTGACTTCGACCCTTGCCCTGACCAAGGTCGGCACCGGCACCCTCACCCTCACCGGCGCCAACACCTACA
>CAZVNU010000359.1:0-2549 GCA_964628335.1 uncultured Phycisphaeraceae bacterium | reverse complement strand
TACTGTCAGTGGAGCCGGCGGGAGTTGAACCCGCGTCCTGCGATGGGCAGAGGATCATCCCTACGCGTGTATCCGTTGTTTTTATCTCAGTCCCGCTTTGAGCAATGGCACTCCGTGCGTGACCCAGCTTCAGCAAGTTTGATCTTCATGCGCTGATGCGCCGCACGAAGACGATCCCATGGCGTGTACGGTTCGCGAAACTCATGGGAGAAGAATCACGAAACGGCGCTGACAACCGAGTAAACTCAGTTAGGCAGCAAGGCGCAGAGCGCGAGGAGCGCTGATGCGACCAGCAACTTGTTTGTTGTTGGCAGTTTGGTTTTGCCAAGGAGGATTTACGAGGTTCCAAAGCACCCTCGACGCGCAACAATCAACCACATCATCCAGTCGATTCCAGTCGGCCCCGGTTGTCAAAGAACGCCCGTATTGTAGACGCGGCGGCCCGCCGCGTGGGGACCGATGAAAAAACAAAACGGCGCGCGCCGAATATTCGGCGCGCGTTGTGTCGCAGGTTGCTTTAACCCACGCGGCGAGCCGCCGCGTCTACATTTGCGTCATTCCCCGTGGAACAGCGCCTTCATCCCTATTGCTTGCAGAATCTCGTCTTCGCGCCGGTGCATTGCTTCAAAGGCCACCGGCTCCAAATCGTCCTCGCCGTCCAAATGCAAGAGGCCGTGGATGGCATACAGCAGCAATTCCTCCCTTGGGCTGTGTCCCCGCTTGTTGGCTTGGCGCTTGGCCACCGGCAAACACAGCACCAGGTCGCCCTCGACGGCACCCTTGGGGGTGTGCGGGCCGCGAAGGTCGAAGGTCAGGCAATCGGTGGTGCCGGCCACCTGTTTGTAGTCCGCATGCAGTTGCGCCATCCGTTTGTCGCCCACCACCACGATGGACACTTCCCCACCGATGCCGGCGGCGGCCCCGGCCAGGCGCAATTGCGCCTCCAACCAACCGGTGATGGGCGGCTCGGTGTCGGCCACCTCCAACGACAGCAGGACCTCCAGTGGCGGGGGCTTTTTCACAGGGTGCTTTTGCACCGGCTTCTTTTTCGGGGGAACTGACTTGGCCATGCGCTTCACTTGGACACCGTGGACACCGTGGGCTCCGGGCCGCGGTCGCGCAGGCGCAGCATGAACAACTCGTTGCCTTTGGCGCTGTAGCGGGCTTCGTTCATGTACACATGGATCAACATCACGCCGCGGCCGTGGGTGCGTTCGATGCATTCGCAATCGGTGGGGTCGGGCAACTGGGCCGGATCAAAGCCCTGGCCCTGGTCGCGCACGGTGATTTCAACGCGGTCGGCGTGCAGTTTGACCTCCACCCACACGCGCTTGGCGGGGTCGCTTTGGTTGCCGTGCTTGACGGCGTTGGCCACCGCCTCGTCCAACCCCATGCGCACGGCGAACACGGCGTCTTCAGGCCAATCGGCGCCGGCCAGCAGTTGCGCCACCTCCTCCACCAGATCGCGCATCACGGGCAGCGTGCTGGGAATATCCCAGGTCTTCACGGTCGGCTTGGGTGGCAGGGTGGACATTGAGGCGGGAATCCCGGGAAAAAGGGAATCGGCGGGGAAATCAGCGAATGCTCTTGAGGGCGGAGGCCTCGTCGGAATGGATCTGAAACAGGGTGTCCAAACGGGTGATGCGGAACACCTCGTGGATCTTGGGATCGATGTCGGCCAAACGCAGCTGGCCGCCCTTGGCCGCCACTTTGTTCTTGACGGTGATCAGCATGCCCAGCGCGGTCGAGGACAAATGCTCGACGCCCTTGAACGACACCAGCAGCTTGGGATTGTTGGAGGTCACAACCAAACCGGCGATCTCCTCCCCGATTTGATGGATCATCGCCTCGTCAAGGATATTGCGCGACTGAAACCCGATGCGTTGGACATCACCGGGCAGGCTGGAGAGCAAAAGATGGGCGCTTGGCATGGGTGTTCCTGGGGAAAAGGTCGGATAAGGGTATGCCGCGGTGCCCAAGGCGTCAACCCACGCACACCGATCAGGCCGCCGCCACCAACGGGGTCAAACAAAACCGGCCCTGCACGGCCACCGCTTCGCCGTTCCAGCCGATGCCCTCGAATTCAAAGGTTTCATGGCCGGCGACGGTTTCGCGCTTGCGGAGTTTGACCTCCACCTTCAGCGTTTCGCCGGGGCGCACCATGGCGGCATAACGCAAATTGCGCACCTTGGTCACCATCAGGGGCATCAGGGGGGCGTCGGCCAGGCCATCGACGAATGCGCGGCCGGCCTGGGCCAGCGTCTCAAGCATGAACACGCCGGGCAGCACGGGAAAGCCGGGGAAATGGTCGCCCAGGTACTCTTCGGCGGATGTGACATTTTTGATCGCGGTCAGCGAGTCGGGGGTGCGGGCGAGGACTTTGTCGATGAGGTCAAGGCGCATGCGGGGATTCTAGGGCAGTTTTGGCTTTTGCCTGCGCCTTGGCCGCCAAGTGTCGGCCGCCAAGGTCAGGGCTGGCGGGTCAACAGCGCACGGGCTTGTTGGAGCGCGGGCGTCCCCACCCGCAAATCCGGCGGGCGGCTCGATGC
>CAZVNU010000358.1:0-2558 GCA_964628335.1 uncultured Phycisphaeraceae bacterium | reverse complement strand
GCCCCCCCCGAACCCGCCACGCCCGTCGACCCCGACGAGGTGGAACTTTCCGACGCCGAGCTGGCCGCCATCGCTTTGCCGGAGGATTTTGGCGCCCGCATCGAGGCGGTGCTGCTGACCGCCGGCCAGCCGATGACCGCCGGCCGCATCGCCCGCAGCCTTGATTTGCGCGGCGTGGGTCGTTTGGTGCGCCAGGAAATCCGCGCGCTCAACGACCTGTACACCCAGACCAAGCGCTCCTTCCGCATCGAAGAAATCGCCGGCACCTACCAGGTGATGACGCTGCCGATCTATGCCGAGGTGCTCGGCGCCCTGCGCAAAACCCGCATCACCAACAAAGTCTCCAAGGGCGCGCTGGAGGCCCTGGCCATCGTCGCCTACCGCCAGCCCATCGTGCGCTCCGACATTGACGCCATCCGCGGCGTATCGTCTGGCGAAGTGCTCAAGACATTGATGGATCACCACCTGGTCAAGCAGGTGGGCCGCGCCCAAACCCTGGGCCGCCCCGTGCTCTACGGCACCACCCGCCGTTTTTTGGAAGTCTTCGGTTTGGGCGACCTCAAAGACCTGCCCAAAGACGGCTCGCTGCGCCCCACCGCTTTGTAACCCCGCCGGCCCCGGCGTCCTTCCGCTTTTTTGCGTCATCCCCATGCGCCACCTCCGCCTTTTGCCGCTTGCCGCCTGCATCGCTTTGCTCACCGGTTGTTCGGTGGACCGCTACACCCTCAAGGGCCGGGTGGTGTCCGGCCCGGTGGCCGGCGCGCAAAGCCTGCGCGCCGGCAGCGCCGACAAACTGACCGCCGCGCCGGTACCGCGCGCCATGGTGCGGCTGATCATCGATCCCGACAGCGGCCTGCACCGCAAGGAACTGGGCGTGTTCCCCTGCGACAGCCAGGGCCGCTTTGAAGCCCGCGACATCCAGGCCGTGGGCGTTGAGTTGGTGACCTACCGCCTGCGGGTGGAAGCCTACGCCCCCGGACACCAATCCCTGCTGTGCGAAACCGATTTGCCAAGCCCGGGCCAGACCCTGGTTTTGCGCATGACCAAGATGGACCCGTTGGCGACGCCAACCCGCGTCCCCGCGCCCGCCGGGGCGCGCACCTCGGATGACTATCTGCGCAAGACCCTCCAAGAGAGCGAGCCGTATTTGAACGGCGGAAAATAAGCGCGCATGGCCGGTTCCACGCCCCCCCCCGACCGCCTGACGCTCTCCTCGCGCCCCTTCATCAACCCCGATGCGGCGCGCGAGCAGGTGGCCCCCGCCCCCACCCAAAAATCGGCGGAACGCAAAGTCGAAGCCCCGCGCCTGATCAAGCCCAAAGAATTGCCCGATGCCGAGGAAGCCGGCATCCCGCTGGAAAGCACGCCCGACTTTGAACCCACCGCCCGCATGGACATCTGGTGGCGCCTGATCGGCGTGGTGCTGCTGGCGGCCATCCCGCTGTTCTACAACCTGAAAAACGCGCCGGATCTTTCCGACACGGAGGCCAAAACCGTGGCCGCCAGCCAGCGCGCGGCCGACCATTTGCGCGGGCGCACCACCCTGATGGCCGACCACCTGGCCCCCTTGGTGGACAACAAGCCCGATTACCAAACCCCGCCGGGCACCACCTGGCTGCACCTGTCGGCCGGATCGCTCTTGGACCCGGCCAAAGCCTCGACCATGGATTTGCGCTTCCATGCCCGCCTGGTGTCGGCCGGCATGGGCTTGCTGGCGGTGATTGCGGTTTTCTGGTGCGGCTTCAGCATCGGCGGCCTGTCTACCGCCACTTTGGCCGGCTTGATTTTCGCCGCCATGCCGGTGGCCGGATTTTATTTCCGCCAGGCCAGACCCGAAGGTTTGCAAACCGGAGCGGCCTGCCTGGCCATGGCCTTTGCCCTGTGGGCCATGCGCCCCTTGCGCGCCCCGCCGGGCATCCTGCGCCAGACGCTGGGCTGGATGATGGCCGGCCTGACCCTTGGCGGCGCCATGCTGCTGGGCGGACCGCTGGCCTTGCCACCGACATTGATTCCGCTGCTGGTCATCGTGTTTGTCTGCCCGCACCGGGTGGGCCACACCTTGGGCTTGCTGGCCGCCGTGCTGATTTCCGCCTTGGCCATCACGCCGTGGGCCATCGTGGTGCACCAGCACGACCCGTCGGCGGCGGCCCATTGGCTGGCCCAACTGGCCCCCAAGTGGCCGACCGACGACTGGACGGAATTCTTCAGGGAATCGGGTTGGCGCTTGGCCTTGTTGGCGTCCACCTTGACCGTATGGGCCACTTGGTTGCCGGCCGCCCTGCTGCAACCGTTCAGCACCTCGTCGCGCGGGGTGCGCCAGCGCATGCTGATCGGATGGTCATGGTTCATCACCACTTGCGCCCTGCTGGTGGCGGCGCCCACGCCCAGTTCCGACCTTGGCACGCTGCTGACCGCCATGCCCCCGGCCGCCTTGCTGCTGGGCCAATTGCTGCGCCGCTTTTCCGACCTGGCGCAGGTGGAGCACCACGCCAAATTCTGGATCGGCACCCGCTGGATCATGATTCTCCTGACACTGGCCCTGTCCGCCCTGTTGCCGG
>CAZVNU010000357.1:675-2559 GCA_964628335.1 uncultured Phycisphaeraceae bacterium | reverse complement strand
GTCCGTGTGGCACGGGCGTCCCGCCCGTGTGTTGGATGCGGTGCGCTTCGTGGCGCGATGAGGAACAGCGTTTGGCAGGCTTGCGCCTGCACGCGAGCCGGCGCATGGACTTGTCCAACGCCCAAGATGGGCGTTGGACACATGGGCAAGATGCCCATGCCACACCCGGCAGCCCCACTGACCCGCCAGCCCTGCCGGGAGGGCGACGCGGCAAGGGCGCCAGTCATGCCCAATGAGCCGGGCGGAAGAAAATGCCCATCCGTCACATTTTGCCCGGCGCCATGCCCAGCAATCGCCCAAACGCGTTTTTCAGCAATTGCCTGCGGCCCTTCCGAACAAAAGACCGAGGCAAGCCCGCGCGCCGGAACGCCCGCCGGCCCCGGCGAAACCGCTTGCCGAAAGGGAATGCGTCGCCATATTCCTGCAAAATGCGGTTGACGATGAAGTGCTCGAATGATTCATTGGGCGCAATATCACCAATTTTGCGCATCACCGCCGTGAACAGCGCCATCAAATTCAAGCGGCGTTGCTGTTCCTGTTCGGGGGTGGGCGATTTGCCCGAAAACCAAGCGTTGTTGCCATGGATGCGGTATTGAACCAGGGGTTCCGGTTGATAGTAGCGCGGAACATCCAGCAGCGCCGCGCCAAACAGCAGGCAATCATCGGCGCGGGTGCGCCATTGGGCTTCGCAAGGCAGCGGCATGAACCGCTCAAGCGCGCTGCGCCGCAATGAGACCGCGGAGGTCGGCGATCCTTTCCAGGCGCCCGTGGCCAGTGTCTCTTGTTTGCCGCCGTCAAACAGAATCCCTTGCTTGGCGGCGGGAGGGAAATTGTCGCGGGATGCGTCGTCAAGAAGCTGGATGTGGTGGCTTTGGGCGTCAACGCGGACAAAGTCAATGCCGCAAACCTGGTCAAAGAGCCGGACCGGACCAAAAACCAGACCCGCTTGCGGGTGGCGTTGATAGGCCTCCAAGGTTTTTTCCAGCATGGCGGGAGCGTACAAATCATCGGCGTCGAGGAAGAAAAGAAGGTCGCCCGTCGATTCGGCAAAGCCGCGATTGAACGCCGAAAGCTGCCCCCCGTTGGGCTTGCTGATGATTTTGACCGTGGGGTTGCTTCCAAAAGCGGCCTGCAACCGGGCCACGGAGCCGTCGGTGGAGCCGTCATCCACCACGATGATTTCATCAAAGGGGACGGTTTGCGCCAGTGCGCTGGAGACGGCTTCGCAGACGAAATTCTCGTAGTTGTAATTGTTGATGAGGCAGCTGGCGGTGCTCCGTTGCGCGGAGACGGTTTTGGGGGCCATGGGTTTGACCGTCGGCGGGGTGTGGCAGGGGACGGGGACGCAGGAGACATTGGGATAGGTTCCGCACATGGAGGCGGCCCACACGTCGCCATTCTTGCCGTAATTGTTGTCGTGCAGCCACACCCGCCGGTCAAGAATGGCGCCGGCGATGCCCGCGTGGAGGCGGTCGGTGTCCACTTTGCGCGCCAGGGCCACCGGCAACAGAAACAGGCTGGCCGCCCAATCGCAGATGTCGATTTGATGGACATCGGTCATCAGGACGGCGGACAAATCCGTTTCCTCGGCTTGGTTTTGGGTCGCGGATTCCACATCCGCTCTCATGACGCGCAAATGGCTGCTTCGGCGCAACCCGAACGCGCGCACGGCTTTCCACAGCCGTCGTGCTTCGGGATCAAACACAAGCCAAGGTATTTTCTTGAGGGTGTGAAGCCACAATGCGCGCGGGTCGAGCCCGAACACCAAGTCGTCGGCGGCCGCCACCTGCGCCCGCGGCGCGCATTTTCTGGCATGTTCCAGCGAGGGTAAATCGCGGCACAGCAGCAGTGTGTTGGCCCCCAGTTGGGCCAGCAGGGACTCGT
>CAZVNU010000357.1:0-665 GCA_964628335.1 uncultured Phycisphaeraceae bacterium | reverse complement strand
GCCGGCGGCATGCGGATAGGCGCCGATGAGATTGCCCCCGCCGCCATAGAGAACCACCTTTCCGGGCGGGATGGGGTCTTCCAAGCGGACTTCGCGGACTTTCAGCCCGATGCGGCGGAACAATTGGCGGGTGGCGGCGGCGATCAGGGCATCGCCGGCATTGCCGATGTTGGCGCAGTACCACACATCCTGTCCGCGAAGGGAACGCAACAGGGCACCGATGTCGGTCCGTATGCCGTCAAGGTCCGGCTTGGGCAGGGGTGTTTGGCGGGCTAGGCGCATCGGGCGGCCCGCCGCAGCCACCGCCTGGCGCCGCCAACGCATCAGCTCGGGCAGGGGCCGATCCCCTTGGCCGGCGAACTCTAGGGCAAAACCCGCGTCATACCACCATTTGATCAGGGACTGCCGGGGGGATTGATTGAGTTGCACATCAAGTTTGCGGGCCAGCAGCAGGGGCGCGCAATCCATGTTCGCCGGGCGCGGCAGGTCGGCCGCGCCGGGATGGCCCATGCGCTCCAAGAGAGCCATGGAGCGCCCGGTGCCGAAGATCAACCGGCGCAAATAACGCAGATTCAGGCGCGACGCCTTCAAATGGTGGCGCAGATGCAGGGCCGGATGGTTGGCCATGCGCAAATTCAGGTGGTAGACCCCGCGGGCGAGCAGCA
>CAZVNU010000356.1:0-2573 GCA_964628335.1 uncultured Phycisphaeraceae bacterium | reverse complement strand
GCACATGGCCGAGGGCGTTCGGCTTTTGAGATGTGTGCATTCTTAAGGCTTGCGCCCAGGGCTCGTACGAGAAGAGAACCCCATGGCCCTCGCCTACTTCCTGACCTGGACGACTTACGGCACGCGCCTGCACGGCGATCCGCGCGGCACCGTGGATCGCGATCACAATCGTCGGCACACGCCGGTATTGTCCCATGATCCCATGCGCATGGCCGAGAATGCCGGCAGCCTCAGGCATTTGCCCATCGTGCTTGGAGAGGATGCGCGCCGGATTGTGGACCGTGCCATCCGCGACCATGCCGTTTTGCGCAAGTGGCGGCTGATTGCCTTGGAAGTCCGCAGCAACCATGTGCATGTGGTGGTGAATTGCCCTTCCGCCGTGTCGCCCGAGGAGGCCATGAAACAATTCAAGGCTTGGGGAACCAGGCATTTGCGCAGCATGGAGTTGGTCCCGTCATCCGGCCTGGTGTGGACGGATCATGGCAGCACCCGTTGGTTGAACCGTCCGGACCATGTGGAATCCGCGGCGCATTATGTGCGCGACTGGCAGGATGACCGTCCTTCTTGGCGGCCACCGGAGGATGATGCAGGGCCTTGGCGGGATGCCCGTCTTGACGCTCACGAGCCCTGAGCGCAAGCTCAGGGGAAAACAAAGCCTCCTCATTTGCCTTGGAATTCCCCGGAATTTGGCGGCTTTACAGGAGTTCAATCAGGTGCAAGATGAGGAGGCTGCCTTGCCCCTGAGCTTGCGCTCAGGGCTCGTGAGCGCAAAACGCACGCTTGAGCGCAAGACGGTTGTTTTTTCACAGCTGCCCGATTTCAGAAAGGATCTCCGCATGGGTGTCACACCCCTGCGCCAAACGGTCCAGACCGAAGCATTCATTGGGCGAATGGATGTTGTCGGAATTCAAGCCAAAACCGACGAACAGCGTGTCCAGCCCCAATTCCTGCTTGAAGTCGGCGGCGATGGGAATGGAGGCGCCGCAGCCCATCAGCACCGGCTGGCGGTTGAACACGCTTTGCAGGGCGCGGCAACTGGCGGCGATGAAGGGGCTGTCGGTGGCCACCGCCACCGGGTGCGCGCCGCCGTGGTTGGCGATTTCGATCTGCACGCCGGCGGGGGCGATGGCTTTGACTTGGGCCTCGATCCAGGCGCGGAATTGCGCCTCCACTTTTTCCGGATTCATTTTGGCCGGCAGGCGGAAGCTCACCTTGGCGCTGGCCACGGCGGGGATCACGGTCTTGGCGGCTTCGCCTTGGTAGCCGGCGGTGATGCCGTTGATGTCGCAGGTGGGCCGGGCCCAGTTGCGCTCCAGGGTGGAGAAACCGGCTTCGCCGTGGCGGATGCCGTTGACTTCCTTGATGAAGGCGCCGTCGTCGAAATTCAAATTTTCCCAGGCTTGTTTTTGCGCCGATGAGATGGGCGCCACATCGTCGTAGAAGTGGGGGATGGTGATGTGGTTTTGGTCATCCACCGAGCGGCTGAGCACCCGCACCAGCAGGTTGGCCGGGTTGAGGATGGTGCCGCCGTAGACGCCGGAGTGCAGGTCGCGGCTCAAGGTGCGCAAGCGCACTTCAAAATAAGCCAGACCGCGCAGGGCGTAAGTGATGGAGGGCTCGGGACCGGAGGCGCCGTCCCACAGGGCGGTGTCGGAGATCAGGCAGATGTCGGCTTTGAGCAGGTCTTTTTCCTTGACCAACACCGGCAGGGTGCGGGCGCGGGATTCTTCTTCGCCCTCGATGCACACGGTCAAGGGGCCGGGCAGTGGGGTGCCGGTTTCTTCATAGGCACGCAAGGCTTCAAGGAAGCACATCACCTGCCCCTTGTCGTCGCTGGCGCCGCGCGCATACACCACGCCGTCTTTGATCACCGGTTCAAAGGGGGGCGAGGTCCACAGGGCCAATGGGTCCGCCGGCTGCACATCGTAATGGCCGTAAAACAGCACGCGCGGGGCGTTGGGGTTGGCGACCATCGCGTCGGAAGTGCGGGCAATCACGCAAGGGTGGCCGCCATCGCGCTCCAGCAATTGGATATCCGCAAAGCCGGATTGGCGCAAGTGCTCGGCGACCCAGGCGGCGCAGCGGCGGGTGTCGGCGTCATGGCTTTTCTGCGCGCCCACCGAGGGGATGCGCAGGAAATCCAGAAAGCGGCCTTGGATGGCGTCACGGTTGGCGGCGAGGTGTTGGCGTGGGGTCATAAGGGGAGGGTCGGCTTTAGCCGACCCGTTGGATGGCGGAAGGCAGGTGGATTCAGGAGAATAAGGCGTTGCGTCAACGGGGTGTGAATTTGTTTGATACAGCGTCAAACAGGTCGGCTAAAGCCGACCCTCCATTACGGGATTTCAACTTCGGCCTGGCCGCCGACTTCCCGCACCGGATAGACCTTGGCCGGCATTTCGTCGGTGTCGTCCACATTCAGGCCGTTTTTCAGGTTGAAGCGGTAGGCATGCCAGGGGCAGGTGATGCAGCCGTTCTTGACCTCGCCCTCGTCGAGGGGCTTGCCGGCGTGCGGGCACTCGTTGCGCATGGCGCGCAGGGTGCCGTCGGCGCGCACCACGATCAGGCCGGCGTGG
>CAZVNU010000355.1:0-2587 GCA_964628335.1 uncultured Phycisphaeraceae bacterium | reverse complement strand
GGTGGGGACACCCGCGCTCCAACAAGCCCGTGCGCTGTTGACCCGCCAGCCCTGGATGCGCAAGGAAATAGTTGTCATTTCATCCCCTTGTGGTTACAGTGGCTGAATTCTTATGTTTTCGTCGGCCCCGGTCGGCAACCCTTGGCCAGGAGATTTCATGATGTCCGCTTCCATGTGTCAGCATGCCCCGCTCAACAAATGGGTTGAAAAAATGGCCGCCATGTGCCAGCCCAAGGCGGTGCACTGGTGCGACGGGTCGCAGGCGGAAGCCGATGGGCTGTTTGCCATGCTGGAGAAGTCGGGCGCGGCGATCCGCCTGAATGAAACATTGCGCCCCAATTCGTGGCTGTTCCGCTCCGACCCGCGCGATGTGGCGCGGGTGGAGTCGCGCACTTTCATCTGTTCGCAAAGCAAAGAAGCGGCCGGTCCCTACAACAACTGGGCCGAGCCGACCGTCATGCGGCGCAAAATGAAGGAACTCTTCAGCGGCTGCATGCGCGGGCGCACCATGTTCGTGGTGCCGTTTTGCATGGGGCCGGTCGGCTCGCCCTTTTCCAAAATCGGCGTGCAGGTGACCGACTCGCCCTATGCGGTGGTCAACATGCGCATCATGGCCCATGTCGGCCCCCAGGTGCTGGCGGCACTGGGCGACAAGGGCTTCTTCGTGCCATGTCTGCATTCGGTGGGCTGCCCCTTGGCGGAAGGCCAGCAGGATGTGCCTTGGCCGTGCAACCCCGAGCAGACCCACATCGTGCACTTCCCTGAAGAGCGCTCGATCGTGTCCTTCGGTTCCGGCTACGGCGGCAACGCGTTGCTCGGCAAAAAATGCCTGGCGCTGCGCATCGCCTCGTGTCTGGCCCGCGACGAGGGCTGGCTGGCCGAGCACATGCTGATTCTGGGCGTGGAATCGCCGGAGGGCGAAAAGACCTATGTGGCGGCGGCCTTCCCCAGCGCCTGTGGCAAGACCAATTTCGCCATGATCATCCCGCCCAAAGCCATGCAGGGGTGGAAGGTGACCACCGTGGGCGACGACATCGCCTGGCTACGCCCCGGCGCCGACGGACGGTTGTGGGCGGTGAATCCGGAGGCCGGCTTTTTCGGCGTGGCGCCGGGTACCTCAGACAAAACCAACCCCAATGCGATGGCCTCGTGCGCCCGCGACGCCATCTTCACCAATGTGGCGCTCACCCCCGAGGGCGATGTGTGGTGGGAGGGAATGACCGACGCGCCGCCGGCCAAACTGACCGACTGGCACGGCCAGCCGTGGACGCCCGGCTGCGGCCGGCCGTCGTCGCACCCCAATTCGCGCTTCACCGCGCCCATCGACCTTTGCCCGTGCCTGGATGACAAAGCCAAGGACCCGGCCGGCGTGCCCATCAGCGCCATCGTGTTTGGCGGCCGGCGCGCGGCGGATGTTCCGCTGGTGTTCCAAGCCTTCAATTGGTCGCACGGGGTGTATCTGGGCGCCACCTTGTCGAGCGAACAGACCGCCGCCGCCGAAGGCAAGGTCGGCATCGTGCGCGCCGATCCGATGGCGATGCGCCCCTTCTGCGGCTACCACCTGGGCAATTACTTCCACCATTGGATCAGCATGGGCCGCGCGGTGGAGGAAGCCCCGCGCATCTTCCATGTCAACTGGTACCGCAAGGATGAAAACGGCAAATTCCTCTGGCCGGGCTTTGGCGAAAACATGCGCGTGCTGCGCTGGATCGTCGAGCGTGCCCGCAACCACGGCCACGCCCGCGAAACCGCCCTGGGCTGGATGCCGGTGCAGGCCGATCTGGATTGGCGCGGCCTGGATCTGCCCAAGGAGAAGTGGGATGAACTCATGCGCATCGATCGCGAAGCCCTGCGCAAAACCCTGCCCTTGCAGCACGAGGAATTGCTGCTCTCCCTTGGCGACCACTGCCCGCGCGTGATGCGCTGCGAGCGGGAGTTGCTGATTGCGCGGTTGTAGGTGAGGAGGCAGGGAGGGTGTGAAGGTGGGAGTGAAAGATGGGTGTGAAGGTGAGTGCGAAGGGCCGCTGTGCCTACTTTGCCACACTTTCACTCCGCCTTGAACGGGTCCTGCATCTTCCACAGCACGCCGCCACCGGCTTCTTTTTTGAGTTTCAATTTTTCCACCACCACCGGGGGCAGCAGGCGGTTGAGGCGGTCGATGTCGCCGCCGCTGGCGATTTGGCGGATCAAGGTGGAGGAGGTGAAACCCCAGGCTTCGCCGGACATCACGAACACGGTTTCCAAATCGGCGATGGCGCGGTTGGTCAAGGCAATTTGGAATTCGTAGCTCAAATCAGACACATTGCGCAACCCGCGCAAAATGGCGGTGGCGCCGATCTTGCGGGCGAAGTCCACGGTCAGGCCGCCGTAGGTGGCCACCGTCACATTGGGGCCGCAATTTCCCCTGACCAGGCCTTGGATCATCTCCAGGCGTTCCTCAATGGAAAACAATTGCGATTTGGCCGGGTTGTGGCCGATGGCGACGATCAACTTGTCGAACAGACCCTGGCCGCGTTGGATGACATCCAGATGCCCGTTGGTGATGGGGTCAAAGGTGCCGGGGAACAGGCCGATTTTTTGGGGGGTG
>CAZVNU010000354.1:0-2591 GCA_964628335.1 uncultured Phycisphaeraceae bacterium | reverse complement strand
GTCAAGGAACCCCGACCGTCAGGGAGGGGACGCGCAACCGCCGAAATAGCGTGCCAGCGTCCCCTCCCTGACGGTCGGGGTTCCTTGACCCGCCAGCCCTGCCTGATTTGGAATGCATTCTTTGCAGCGATCTTGCATTGAAGAAAAACAATTGAAGAATGACCGGCTGCCTTGCCTGCCGGCATTTCTTCTTTTCCATCCCCGCTTGAAAGACTCCGCTCATGTCCGTCAAAACACTTGCCCCGATGCCAACCAGTCTGATGCTGTCCGCCTTGATGCTGGCCCCGGCCACCTTTGCCGCCGATGCGCCGGCGGCAAAGGTGGCCGACGGCAAGCCGGACGAAACCAAAAGTGAAACCCTCAAGGAAGTGGTGGTCGAAGGCAAAGCCGATCAGCAGTTGTCCTCACCCAAGTACACCAAGCCTCTGCTCGACACGCCGCAGACGGCCACCATCATTCCCGCCGCCGCCATCCAGCAACAGGGCGCCAGCACACTCAAACAGGTGCTCAAAAACAGCCCCGGCATCAGCATGCAGGCCGGCGAGGGCGGCAGCGCCGGCCCGTCGGGCGACAACTTCTCCATCCGCGGCTTCGTGGCCCGCCGCGACATTTTCGTCGACGGCGTGCGCGACTTCGGCAGCTATTCGCGCGATCCCTTCAACCTGGAGCAGGTGGAAATCGTCAAAGGCCCGTCTTCGGCCCTGGGCGGCCGCGGCTCCACCGGCGGTTCGATCAACCTGGTCACCAAGCAGGCGCAAAAAAACACCTTCTATGCCGGCACCCTCGGCGTGGGCACCGATTCCTTCAAGCGCCTGACTTTGGATGTGAACCAATCGCTTGACAATGGCGACGGCAAAGACGGCGTCAAGGGCGCCGCCTTCCGCATCAACGCCGTGGGTTTTGATGCCGATGTGCCGGGCCGCGACCTGGTCACCAACCAGCGCATGGGCTTTGCCCCGACCATGACCTTTGGCCTGGATTCGCCGACCCTATTGTCCATCGGCTTTTTCCACATGCAGCAGGAAAACATGCCGGATTTCGGCATCCCTTTCGTGCCCATCACCAACACCGCCGTGCCCGGCGGGGTTGGCGACCATGTGGCGCCGGTTTCATTCAGCAACTTCTACGGTCTGGCGAACCGCGATTACGAAAAACTCAACGCCAACATCGGCAGCGTCACCCTGCGCCATGATTTTGAAAACGGCGTGGTCTTCACCAACCACACCCAATACGGGTCCACCGCCCGCGATTCGATCACCACCGCGCCGCGTTTCGCCGGCAACACCGCCACCATCAACCACGAGTTGCAGTCGCTCGACCAGACCGACACCAATCTGACCAACCAGACCAACCTGACCTTCAAATTCGATACTGGCACCTTCAAGCACACGCTGACCACTGGCGCGGAGTTCACCCACGAAACATCCAAGAACCACGCCCGCGGTGCCTATGCGCCGGGCACTTCGCCCTTCACTTCCGCCCCCATCGCCAACGGCGCGCTGCTGCCGGTGACGAACCTGTTCAACCCGGACCCCTACCAGCCCTATTCCTACTCGGTCCAGCGCACCGGGGACAAGACCGACACCACCGCCAACTCGCAGGCCTTCTATCTTTTCGACACGATCGACTTGGACGAGCAATGGTCGGTCATGGGTGGCGTGCGCTGGGAGCGCTTCGATACCAAGTACAAGTCCACCTCTTCGATCTTCACCGGCAGCACCGTCACCACCCTGGGCAACACCGACGAAATGCTCTCCTGGCGCGGCAGCGTGTCCTACAAGCCGGCGAAAAACGGCAATGTCTACTTCAGCTCCGGCACCTCGTTCAATCCCGGCGCCACCGATCTGTCGCTGGCCAGCACCGCCGCCGCCGCCAACCACTTCAACCTCGATCCGGAAAAGAGCATCTCCTACGAAGTCGGCACCAAGTGGGACTTCTTCGACGACGCCCTGCTGGTTTCCGCCGCCCTCTTCCGCACCGACAAGACCAATGCCCGCACCAGGAATCCGCTCAATCCGGCGGAATTCGTCACGCTTGACGGCAAGCAGCGCGTGCAGGGCATCGAACTGGGCGCCACCGGAAAAATCACCAAAGCGTGGAGCGTGATGGCCGGCTACGCCTACATGGACAGCGAAATCATTTCCTCCAGAAACGCGCTGGAGCAAGGCCAGCGCCTCAGCAGCACGCCGCAGAACTCCGGCAACTTGTGGACGGTGTATTCCCTGCCCTTCGGCCTGGACATCGGCGGCGGCCTGTCGTGGGTGGGCAACCGGGTGGTCAACGCCACCGGCACCCGCCATGTGCCCGGTTATGTCACGGCGGACGCCATGGCGGCCTACCGCGTGAACAACCACTTCACATTGCGCCTGAACGCCTACAACCTGACCGACAAGGAGCATGCGCAGGACATGTACAACATCGGCAGCAGCGGCCATGTGGTGCCCGGCGCCGGCCGCTCGGCGGCGTTGACCGGCGAGTTCAAGTTCTAAAATCACTGAAAATACAACCCAAAGAGGATGCGCTTGGGCTGGCGGGGCACGCGCGTCATCCCTTTGAAAAGGAACCCCGACCGTCAGGGAGGGGACGCGCAA
>CAZVNU010000353.1:0-2602 GCA_964628335.1 uncultured Phycisphaeraceae bacterium | reverse complement strand
CCGGATTGAGGCGCAAGTGCCGGACCAAGCGCGGGCAATGGGGCTGTGGGGCTATTGGCCGGCCCAAGGATTTTCATTCAATACTTCGATTCTCACGCGGGAACTTTTTTTGAAGTCTGGCGGGTTTCAGCCGACCTTGCGTGCCTGCGAGGAGATGAATCTGACTTTGCGCCTCCTGCTTGAAGAACCCGCTTTGCAAGTGGCGTTGCATCCAGGACGCCTGGTGCTCAAGCGGTATGACGAGAATTCACTGGCTTGTCAGGCCCGCCGGGATGCAACGTCATGGCTATTGGTTTCGCTCAATCATTCCGCCGATGCGTGTTTGGCCGCGTCCGAGGCGGGAACGCCGGAAATTCGCCATTATTTATTCGATCAACTTTATCGTTGCGCTATGCTGGCTTACCGAAATGGGCAGGTTGGCTTGGCTCTGATCGGGCTGGCCAAATGGAAGAAGGCGCAACTTGCGCTGCCGAAAATAAATCCGGGGTACCATGATTTTCTGCATCGTTTGCTGGGATTTCAAAAAGCTGAAGGGCTGTTGGCGCTGGCCCGAAAAATGTTGCGGCGTTAGGCTTTCCCCATGTCTCTCCCCGGCCACCTACTCCTGAAATTCAACCAATACCGCGCCCTTGGCCTTAAGGCCGCGTGGTACCGGGATGTGGTGCGCCCACGCATTTTGCGCTCGGCGCCATGCGTGGGCTTGATCGATATGCGGGCGGAAATCCATGTGATGACCTCCGCCGGGGATTGGCTGAATTTGATGTGGGCGCTCAAGAGTTTTTATGCGGCATCCAGGCGCAAGTATGCGCTTTGCGTGCATGATGACGGCACTTTGCCGGCGGAGGCTTTGGCGCAACTTCGCCATCATTTCCAGCCGGTACGCATCATTGGCCGGGCTGAGGCGGATACGCGGATGGAAAATGATTTGGCGGATTACCCCAAACTCCTGCAATTCCGCCGCACCAATGTGCTGGCGCCCAAGGTGACGGATTTTGTGGCGTATTTGCAGTCTGAGCGCATGATGCTGCTTGATAGCGACATTCTGTTTTTCTCCGAACCGACGGCTTTTTTACATTTGTTAGAGGATGATGCGTTTGCGCTCAACGCCTTCAACAGCGACTGCAATGATGCCTATGTGGTGACGGCGCAGGCGACCAAGGATCATTGTGGGGTGGACTTGAAGCCGCGCATCAACTCGGGCTTGGGTGTGGTGCAGAAGGCATCGTTGCGCTATGACTGGATGGAGGAATTCTTGGGCATCCCCGGACTATTGGACGCCCATTTTTGGCGCATCGAACAGCAGTTATTTGCGCTGTGTTCCTCAAAATTCGGCGTGGTGATGTTGCCGGAGGAATACACGGTGGATATTTCCAAGGCAGGCGTGGCGGATCGGCCGAGCCGGCATTACATTGGCTGCATCCGCAATCGGATGTACAGCGAGGGGATGGCTAGGAGCGCGAGCATGCTGCTCGCAAGAAAGCAAAGCAATTCAAAGCCCAATCCTTGCGAGCAACATGCTCGCGCTCCTGGGGAGGGAAAATGACCGTTGAACAGGGACGCGCCACTGGGTGGGCCAAGCGTTTTTTTGACGCCAGGGACGGCACGCCCGCATGCCGGGCTACCGGCGGTCATCCAGTGAAAATGTCTTCCTGTTGGCGTCAGCGTGGTTATCTGCCTCATTTTGACAAACCCGGCGTGGTTCAGGGCGTCACTTTTCGTTTGGCGGATGCGGTTCCGGCTGAAAAGGTGGCGGATTGGAAGCGGGAACTGGGTTTTCTCGACGGGATGTCCGTGAGGGGTCGGCTTACAGGGGAAGAGATCCAGCGGCAGGATGAATTACATCGCCGCATCGCGAAATATGAGGATGCCGGATGCGGTGAATGCCTGTTTGGACAACCTGAAATCGCCTCGCTGATGGCGGACTCCCTGGGGTTCTTTGACGGGGAGCGTTATGTGCTTTTGGCATGGTGCGTCATGCCAAACCATGTGCATGCGGTGCTGGAGACGCTGGGGGAATACGGGGTGGGCGATATTGTCCGGTCGTGGAAACGGTTTTCCGCGGTCGCCGTCAATCGCCGGTTGGGAAGGCTTGGGACGCCCCTTTGGCAACGGGATTTTTACGACAGGGCCATCCGTGATTCCAAGCATCTCCGTCGTGCGGTGGATTATGTGGAACGCAATCCCGTGGCGGCGGGTTTGGTGAAATCCCCGGAAGATTGGTTGTGGGGGAGCGCGGGCATGCTGCCCGCAAGAAAGCAAAGCAATTCAAAACCCAATCCTTGCGAGCAGCATGCTCGCGCTCCTGGGAGTGGCGCATGAAAGTCCTACTCGCCCCCGATTGGCGTTCTGGAAATGCCTACCAGCAGTTGCTGGCGGAGGCCCTGTCCACGCAGGGAGTGGAGGTGGTGTTTGCGCCGCAGGTGCAGCGGCTGTTTCGCCTGCACAAAGTGGCGAAGGCGGTGGGGGATTTTGATTTGTTGCATCTGCACTGGCCGGAGGCTTATTTTCCCACGCTGCATGACCGGCGCGACGCTTTGCGGCGTTGGCTTTTTCCGATGGATTTGCGCCTGGCCTTGGGGCGAAAACCGTTGGTCTACACCGC
>CAZVNU010000352.1:0-2604 GCA_964628335.1 uncultured Phycisphaeraceae bacterium | reverse complement strand
GCAGCGGGTGCAGGGCATCGAGTTGGGCGCCACCGGCCAATTGACCAAGGAATGGAGCGTCATCGGCGGCTACGCCTGGATGGAAAGCGAAATCCTGGAATCCCGGAACGCGGCGGAAGTCGGCAAGGAACTCGCCAACACCCCGGAGCATTCGGTCAGCCTGTGGTCGGTGTACGAATTCCCCTTCGGCCTGGACATCGGTGCCGGCCTCAACTATGTGAGCACCCGCTTCAACAACAACACCAACGCCCGCGAAGCGGATTCCTACATGACCTTCGACGCGATGATGGCCTACCATGTGAACAACCACTTCACCATCCGCCTCAACGGCTACAACCTGGCGGATGAGCGCTACCACGGCTCCCTGGGCGGAGGCCACTCCATCCCCGGACCCGGCCGCTCGGCCGTCCTGAGCGCGGACTTCTCGTTCTAATACACCCTCGCCTGCCCCGGCGGAAACGCCTGGGCGGGTCTTAAAAAGTAGACGCGGCGGCCCGCCGCGTTCACCGAAACCTGTGTTGAAGACAATGTGCGCCAGACCGCCAACGCGCGTCTCCCAGACTTCTTCCCCTCCCACGCGGCGGGCCGCCGCGTCCACTTCAGGAAGCCCCCATGCTCATCACCATCCCCGATGTCCTCACTCCCGAGCAAGTCGCCTTCGCCCGCGCCAAGCTGGACGCCGCGCAGTGGGGCAGCGGCCTGATGAGCGCCGGCCACCAGGGTGCACGGGTCAAGAACAACCAGCAGTTGGCGCAAACCGACCCGCTGGCCGTCGAACTGGGCGAGGTGATCCTGGGCGCCCTGGGCCAGAACCCGCTGTTCATGTCCTTCGCCCTGCCGCTGCGCGTGTTGCCGCCGATGTTCAACCGCTACACCGGTGGCGAAACCTTCGGCAACCATGTGGACGGCGCCATCCGCAACATCCCCGGCACCGGCCTGCGCCTGCGCACCGACCTTTCCTGCACGCTGTTCTTCTCCAACCCGGACGAATACGACGGCGGCGAACTGGTCGTCGAGGACACCTACGGCACCAAGGGCGTCAAACTTCCGGCCGGCCACATGGTGGTCTATCCCTCCACCAGCCTGCACCAAGTGACGCCCGTCACGCGTGGCACCCGCACTTGCTCGTTCTTCTGGCTGCAAAGCATGGTGCGCGACAACGACCGCCGGTCGCTGTTGTTCGACCTGGATGTGGGCATCCAGCAGGTGACGGGCGAAAACCCCGACCACCCCGCCGCCGTGCGCCTGACCGGCGCGTACCACAACCTTTTGCGCCAATGGGCGGAGATGTGAACCCGGGAACGCGGGACACCAGTCCCGCTCAATCCCAGGCAATCCTCATCCAGCGGGCCCGCAGGCCCGCGCTCCCAGACTCTCCCCCACCCCCCCATGACCCTGCGCAAATTCCTATTCTGGACCCACCTCATCCTCGGCCTGTCGGCCGGATCGGTGATATGCGTGGTGGCCCTGACCGGCGCGGCCCTGTCGTTCGAGCCGCAGATCGTGGAATTCGCCGAGCGCGATGTGCGCCAAGTCAGCGTGCCGACCGATGCCGGCCGGCTGGACATGGACACCCTGCTTGAAAAAGCCCGCCAAACCAAGCCCAACGCCAAGGTTGCCTCGCTGGCTTGGCGACCGGAAGCGGACGCCTCGGTCATGGTGGGCTTCGGCAAGGACGGTGGAGTGCTCTACCTCAACCCCTACGACGGCGCGGTGCTGGGCGGCCAATCCAAGACGCACGACTTCATGCACTGGGTCGAGGACCTGCACCGCAAGTTGACCGCTGGCGAGGTCGGCAAGCGCATCACCGGCATCTCCTGCCTGATGATGCTGGGGCTCTCCCTCAGCGGCCTGTGGCTGTGGTGGCCCAAGCACTGGAAGTGGCGCGCCATGAAGCCGCACCTGACCTTCATGCGCAACTGGCGCGGCAAGGCCCGCGACTGGAACTGGCACAACGCCATCGGTTTCTGGTGCATGCCCCTGCTCGTCATGCTCACCTTGACCGGCACCATCATGTCGTTCCAGTGGGCCAACGACCTGCTTTACAAAGCCACCGGCAACACCCCGCCGCCGCCCAAACAGCGTGCGACCACGGCACGATCGGAAAGAGCCGCAGCCCCATCGGCAAACAAAAACACCGTCCATGGCGATGCCAATGCCCCCAGGGAAAAACGCCCGGCCCGACCCATCGCCGCCTTGGTCGCCAAGGCCGAGGCGCAAGTCCCAGGCTGGCAGGCCATCCTGCTGCGCTTCCCCAAGCCGGGCGAGAACTTCACCTTCACCATCACCGAACCGGCGGGGGTCAATCCCTCTCCCCGTTCGCAATTGACGCTCGACCCCGCCACCGCCGAAACGGTGAAATGGGAGCCGGCCGACGGGCAGAACCTGGGCAGGAAGTTGCGCTACTGGACCAAGATCCTGCACACCGGCGAGGGCGGCCGTTGGCCGTTGCGCCTGGCCCTGCTGCTCACCAGCCTTGGCACCTTGATGCTGATCTGGACCGGCTTCGCCATGTCGTGGCGCCGCTTTTTCGGCAAAAAGAAAAACGCCACGGCCTAAACCGCGTTTTTTTGCCGCAGCCGCCGCCAACCTTGCAACCGCGCC
>CAZVNU010000351.1:0-2610 GCA_964628335.1 uncultured Phycisphaeraceae bacterium | reverse complement strand
GCGTGGGCTGCCTTGTGGCGGCGAAAGCCAGCGGCGAGACCTGGAAAAACGCCCTTGGCATCGGCATCCTGATGAACACCCGCGGCCTGATGGAACTGATCATCCTGAACATCGGCCTGCAAAAAGGCATCATCACCGAACCCCTGTTCGCCATGATGGTGCTGATGGCCATCGCCACCACGCTGATGACCTCGCCGCTGTTCAACTGGCTGTTTCCCCGCCAGCGCGCACCGGAATTGCCGCTGCCGCACGCGGCATGACCAACAACTCAATCCATCCATCCGATTTTTTGGATACACTTCGCCGACTTCAGGTGTCCGCGCCGGATTGGCGTGGGTGAAAACGGGAATGGGGTTCAACGCCCCAGCGGACGCGCCACCGTGATGGATTCTCTTGAATCCAAAGCCGGGAGACCTGCCTGAAGCCGCCTTGGGTCGCTTTTTTGCCGCACTTGCGGCAGGCTGGCCCGGGCATCCTTTTTCCGCCCCCGCGACCGGGGCAGGAGTCTTCATGTCTCGCGCCGTTTTCAGCCGCTCCATCCCCCTTTACGCTTTGTTGGCCGCCCTGCCGGCGCTTTCCGCACGGGCCGTTGATCCGCCCGCCACGGAGGCGCCCAAGGAAAAAGTCGGGCAGATCCCCGAAGTGCGGGTCACATCCACCCGTTTGCCGGAAGCCAAGGAAGCGGTCGGCAGCCCGGTTGCATTGCTTTCAGGGGACGAAATCGGGCAGGCGCAAGCGCAATCGCTGTCGGACGCCCTGCAAACCACCCCCGGCCTGACCGTGATGCGATCGGGCGGCATCGGGCAAGGCACGGCCTTGTTCCTGCGCGGCACCAACGCGGGCCACACCCTGGTGCTGATGGACGGCGTGCGGGTGATGGATCCTTCCGCCGGTGACGGCCGCGCCAGCATCGACCACCTGATGTCCAACGACTTGGCGCAAGTGGAAGTCCTGCCCGGCGCGCAATCGCCGCTTTACGGTTCGGATGCCATCGGCGGGGTGATCACCACCACCACCCCCAAAGGTGCGGGCCCCACATCGGCCCGCCTGTCGGTGGAAGGCGGATCGCGCAACACCTGGACCGAGCGGGCCAGCGCCGGCGGCGGCAACGACGCCTTCAACTGGCATGTGGGCGCCGCGCGCACCGACTCGCGCGGCTTCTCGCTCAGCAACGACCGGGAGAACGACCCCTACCGCAACACCTCCTTCGCCGTGCGCCTGGGATGGGAAATCTCCGACGGTTTCGGCATCGACCTGATCTCGCGCGGCACCGAAGCCCACAGCGCCCTTGACGATGCCTTCAGTGGCGCGCAGCCCACCACCGATCTGCGGCAAGGCTTCCTCAAGCTTGCGCCCCACCTGGTGTTGGCCGACGGCAAATGGGAACAGGTCCTGAACCTGTCCGCCTTCGCCGTGGCGCGTGAAAACAACGCACCCGGGGCCGGGGCGTTCTCCGGCTATCCCAGCAAGTTCAACGGCCGCACCCTGCAGGCCGACTGGCAGAACACCGTGCATGTCGGCTCCACCCTGGATCTGGTCGGCGGCCTGTTCTGGATGCGCCAGGACGCCAAAGGCAGCCAATCCGCCAACTTCAAGGCCGAGGCCGAAACCCATGCCGCCTACGCCCAAGCCCGCTGGAACCCCATCGAACGCGTCACCCTCAATGGCGGCCTGCGCACCGACAAACACAGCGCCTTCGGCACCCACACCACCTGGCGCACCGCAGGCGCGTACGACTCCGTGGAAACCAACGGCACCCTGCGCGCCTCGGTGGGCACCGGCTTCCGTGCGCCCTCGCTGGTGGAGCTCTACGACACCACCTCTTACTTTGGCTCCACCTACAACAACCCCGACCTCCAGCCGGAAAAATCGCTGGGTTTCGACGGCGGTTTCGACCAACGCTTCCTTGGGGAAGGCAAAGACGCCAAAGGCGTGTTCAGCGTCACCTATTTCCAAAACGACATCGAAAACCTGATCCAGGGCGCGGCCCCCACCTTCCGCAACGCCAATGTGGGCCAAGCCAAGACCCGCGGCGTGGAAACCGCCCTGGCCATCACCCTGTTCGACGGCGCCAACGCCGGCAGGCTGACCACCTCCGGCTCGTACACCTACACCGACACGCAAAATGAACTGTCCGGCGCCCGCCTCCTGCGCCGCCCGCCGCACCAAGCCGCGTTGCGCCTGGATTATGCCCTGCCCAAAGAAGCCGCCAGTTTCGGCGTGGCCGCCCGCTACCTGGGCGAACGCAGCGACATCGACCCCGTCACCTTCGGCACCGTGACGGCCGATGACCGCCTGGTGTGGGATGTGGTGGCCCGCGCCAAGGTGACTTCACAGGTGTCGGTGTTCGGCCGCCTGGAAAATGTCTTCAACAACGACACGCCGGAAGTGCTGGGCTTCAACCCGGTGCCGTTCGGGGCCTTCGCGGGGGTGGAAGTGAAGTTCTGAATACTGGAAGGGCGGTCGTCAGTCTGCCGCGTGCCGCCAGGCGGCAAGTCCGATTGACTCCAAACACCTGCAACCCCCTGGGCGCAATGACGCCTTGGGGGTTGTCGTTCAAACAAGCTCTCTTGCCGTTCCTTTTGGCTGCTGCGCAGCCATTGGCAGACT
>CAZVNU010000350.1:0-2618 GCA_964628335.1 uncultured Phycisphaeraceae bacterium | reverse complement strand
CTACACCGCGCCCACCGCCATCCGCACCTTCATGAAGTGGGGCCGCGAGTTGGTGGACAAGCATGATCTCTCCAGCCTCAAGGTGCTGGGCACCGTGGGCGAACCGATCAACCCTGAAGCCTGGATCTGGTACCACGAAGTGGTCGGCCAAAGCCGCTGCCCGATCGTCGACACCTGGTGGCAGACCGAAACCGGCGGCCACATGCTGGCCCCCCTGCCCGGCGCCACCACCACCACCCCCGGCTCGTGCACCCGCCCGGTGCTGGGCATCGACATGGCGGTGGTGGACGAAACCGGCCAGGAAGTGCCGGTGAACGAAGGCGGCATTCTGGTCTGCCGCAAACCCTGGCCCAGCATGCTGCGCGGCGTCTATGGCAACCGCGAGCGATTCCTTGAAACCTATTGGAGCAAAGTCCCCGGCATGTACACCGCCGGCGACGGCGCCCGCAAGGACGAGCACGGCAACTTCTGGATCATGGGCCGCATCGATGACATCATCATCGTCGCCGGCCACAACATCGGCACCATGGAAGTCGAATCCGGCCTGGTCTCGCACCCGGCCGTCGCCGAAGCCGCCGTGGTGGGCTACCCCCACGATGTCAAGGGCAACGCCTTGGCCGCCTTCTGCATCCTGCGCCGCGCCATCCCGACTGGCGCCGAAGCGGACGCCCTGAAGAAGGAAATCCTGGCCCATGTGCGCAAGGAGCTCGGCCCCACCAGCGTGCCGGACAAAATCTATTTCACCGAGGCCCTGCCCAAAACCCGCTCCGGCAAAATCATGCGCCGCTTGCTCAAGGATGTGGTGGTCGGCAAGGCGGTGGGCCAGGATGTGTCCACGCTGGAAGACCGCAGTATTTTGGACAAGTTGGCGGTGGCGGTGAAGGGCTAAGACAAACCAACCAAACGCACAACGCGCGCCCCGGAATGAGGCGCGCGTTGTGCGTTTAGGCCCGCGATAAACAGGGTAGGTGCCTTCCTTCCCCACCTCCATTTGACGCCGCGCGGCGGATGCTTACAATACCGCCCCCTTTTACAGGTCGGATGCGACAAGGCCATGAGTTCGCGCTCATCAAGCCAAGGCGCAACCAGCGACAAGACGGCGACCGACTGCGCCGCTTGTCAAACCCGCATCAGGAAGTCGGGATTCTGCCGTGACGCAAGTTGCCAGGATGCCCGATCGCGGTTGGTTTCTGACCGGCCGCGGGCACTCTGGCTCTTTGATAATCCGGTATTGTTGGTTCACGCCAGTCCCATGGTGTAAAGGTAGCACAAGAGTTTTTGGTACTCTTGGTCGGGGTTCGAATCCCTGTGGGACTATTCTTCCGTTCTGACAAAGCCCGCGCAAACCTTGTGTTCGCGCGTGCTTTTTTTGTTTTGGCCGCACGCCGTTGCCGGCTTTCTTCCCCCTATTCTTCAAAGGACCCGCCCATGAGTCGCGAACCCATTGATGCGATCAAAATTTTCGGCGGCCGCTCCAGCGATGCGTTGGCCAAGAAAATCGCCACCCATCTGGACATGGACCTGGGAAAAGGGCATGTGACCGCCTTTCCCGACGGCGAAATTCTGGTGAAGATCGAGGAAGACGTGCGCGGCCGCGACTGCTACATCGTGCAGGCCAGCCACCAGCCGGTCAACGATTCGCTGATGGAACTGCTCATCTGGATCGACTGCTTGAAGCGTGCCAGCGCCGAGCGCATCACCGCCGTCATCCCCTATTACGGTTACGCCCGCCAGGACCGCAAAGACACCGGCCGCGTGCCGATCACCGCCAAACTGGTGGCCAACCTGGTCACCGCCGCCGGCGCCAACCGCGTGCTGGCCATGGACCTGCATGCGGCGCAGATCCAGGGCTTCTTCGACATCCCGGTCGACCACCTCAACGCCACCCCGGTCATCCTCACTTATTTCCGTGAATTGCAGAAGCAATACGGCAAAATCGTGATGGCTTCACCGGATGTGGGCAACGCCAAGATGGCCGCCGGTTTCGCCGAAATGCTCGGCTGCGACCTGGCCATCATCGACAAGCGCCGCAAGAGCGGCACCGAAGTCAAGAGCACCACCATCATCGGCGATGTCAAGGACCGCGCCGTGTTCATGGTCGATGACATGATCTCCACCGCCGGCACCGTGTGCGAAGCGGCCAAGTTGCTCAAAGCCGCTGGTTGCCGCGAAATCGTGGTCGCCGCCACCCACGGCGTGTTGGTCGGCCCGGCCTGCGAGCGCCTCTCGGAGGCCCCCATCGACCGCGTGGCCATCACCGACACCATCCCGGTGGGTGACCGCTGCGACGGCCTTTGCACCAAGCTGGATGTGCTGTCGGTGGCCCCCCTGATCGGCGACGCCATCCACCATATCCACGACAACAAGTCAGTCTCCAGCCTGCTTTCGCCCTACATGGGCAAACGCTGAGCCGCCCCCCCCTTCCCAATAAGTTCCCCCAACCGCTTTCCCCGCTTTCAACCCCGCTCCCACCCCCATTTCCCAAAGGAAAAAACCATGAGCAAGTCCCCCACCCTGACCGCCACCACCCGCACCCGCCTTGGCTCGCGCTACGCCGCGCGCCTGCGCAAGGAGAACCTGATCCCTGCCGTGGTCTACGGCCACAAGGAAGCTCCCGC
>CAZVNU010000349.1:0-2620 GCA_964628335.1 uncultured Phycisphaeraceae bacterium | reverse complement strand
CCCGCAGGCGCACGCCGGATTCGGTGGCCTGCGGGTGGCCAAACCCGAGGCGACGGTGCGCGTGATGGCCGACCCCAAACTGCTCAAGCAGGCCCTGCTCAACCTGCTGCTCAACGCGGTGCAGATCATGGCCGAAACCCGCGCCAAGGGACAGCCCCACGGCGGCGGCGCCGACTTGTTGCTGCGCACCGAAATGCAGGACCACGCGGGGGCCCTCCATGTGACCGACACCGGGCCGGGCATGGACAAGGAAACCCTGGCCCGCATCTTCGAGCCTTATTTCTCGACCCGCCGCGGCGGGTCGGGCTTGGGCCTGCCCACCACCCGCCGCATCGTCGAGGCCCACCACGGCCGCCTCACCGTCGCCTCCGAACCCGGGCGCGGCACGAATTTCGCCATTTACCTGCCGAAGGCGTGAGAGTATCCTTCCGCTTCCTCCAACCCCTTCCCTCCCCCATGAAAATCCCCGCCTCCCTCGCCGTCCTCGCCTTGGCCGTTTCCGCCGTGGCTTGCGCCTCCGCCGCCCCATCGGCCTGCGCGCCCGCCTGGCCGATCATCACCGCCGACAAGTCGGTGGATGGCCAATTCCCGCCGCCCACCGCTCCGGCCGACCTCAAGTGGGAGAACCTGCTCACCGGCAAGCTCACCGACCAGTGGACCGGCATGAGCATGAGCATCAACGACCCGACGCTCACCACCCGCCCCAACCCGGACCGCCCCGGCGAATACATCCTGCACATCGCCCGCAAACCCAACACCGGCCTGATCCGCTCGATCAAGCCCTACGGCAACTGCATCTTCGAATACGAATGGCGCCACCTGACCGAGGCCCCCAACGCCGGCGGCGGCAAGGACCCCAAGACCGGCGAAGCCACCAGCGGCAACTCCGGCATCCTGATCTTCCACTCGGCCTTCCCCAAGCCCGGCAGCCCGTACCCCAACGAAGGCCATGAAATCCAGGTCTGCAACCTGGGCAACGGATCGTGGTACACCAGCCACGGCGACACCTTCACCCTGCCCGGCACCATCTCGCAGGCCATCCCCGACCCCCGCTTCGCCGTGTCCCACGCCTGCGGCCACCGCTCGATGCCGCTGGCCTTCAACGCCACCCCCACCGGCGGCTGGAACAAGACCCGCATCACCTGCGTGGACGGCGTGATCCAGCATGAAATCAACGGCCACCTGGCCACCTCGCTCTACCGCGCTTCGCCGCGCTCTGGCTACATCAGTTTCGAAAGCGAAGGCGCCCCGACCGAGTTCCGCAACATGCGCGTCGTGGCGCTGGAAGCCGACCCCGAGATGAACCCCAAGCACAACGCGCCGGTGCTGGCGGAGGAGATGACCTGCGATTATGTGACTGAACGCAAGGCGGTGAATCTGCCCATCGGCGGCAACTTCATCGTTTCCGTGGATGTGAAGGAAAAAATCAAATTGTCCACCCTGGTGAGCGGCCTGGGCCGCCTGCCGGACAACGAAGTGAATGGACGGGTGATGGTGTCGATGCCCAAGGGCGGCAGGGGAAGCATCACCCAGGACGGCAAGGAAATCTGCGAATTCATCGTCGTCGTTGATGGGGCCGTGCCGGCCCTCCACCTCGAAGCCGCCAAAACCGGCCATGTGCTGATCTTCAAGCCCGTGAAGAAATAATCGCCTCGAAAAACCGCCGCAAGGCGGTTTTTTCGTGAACAACCCGTAATATCCGCCCCTCTTCGCCCGTCTCTCCCCCACCATGAAAAAACCCACCCTCCCCCTCGTGCTCGCCCTGCTCGCCCCCGCCGTGGCCGCCGGCCTTTGCGCCGCCTCCGCCTTGGCCGAGCCCCCGCTTGCGCAACGCGGCATGTCCTCCGGCGGCTTCCGCCAGCATGACCGCGCCCGCCCGCAACCCAAGGCCGTCGAACCCGGCGCCGAAGTCTCCGTTCCCGCCCCGGCCGACGCCGTGGTGCTGCTGGGCACCGATGACGCCGCCAACGCCAAGGCCTTCAAGAACCAAGGCTGGACCTTCAAGGACGGCGTGATGGCCGTCACCCCCGGCAAACGGGATCAGTTTTCGGTCCAAGCCTTCGGCGATTGCCAGTTGCACGCGGAGTTCCGCATCCCCGAAACCCTGAAAGACCGCAAGGACCAGGACCAGGGCAACTCGGGCATCTTCTTCATGGGCAAATACGAGGCGCAAGTCCTCTCCTGCCACCCCGATTGCAACACCACCTACGCCGACGGCATGGCCGGCGCCATCTACGGCCAGAACCCGCCGCTCGTCAACCCCAACCGCAAGATCGGCGGCTGGAACGCCTACGACATCGTGTTCCGCCGCCCCCGCTTCAACGACAAGGGCGAATGCGTGCAAAAGGCCGTGATGACCGTGTTCCTCAACGGCGTCTTGGTGCAGGACCATTTCGAACTGATGGGGCCGACCTCGTACATGCAGCGCCAATCCTACAAGAAGCACGCCGACAAGGTGCCGTTCAAGTTGCAGGACCACGGCTCGCCCACCGAATTCCGCAACATGTGGGTGCGCGAACTGGAATGACGCGGCCAGGGACGCCCCATCCCCCGACCTCCCCCGTTCCTTTCCCCCGTTCCTGACGACGCCATGCGCAGCCTCCTTTCCGCCACCCTTCTC
>CAZVNU010000348.1:0-2640 GCA_964628335.1 uncultured Phycisphaeraceae bacterium | reverse complement strand
GCAGTGTCGGCGAGAATTCTTTTTTGGCTAGACGGCGTTGATTGGACGCTTACGGCTGACCGAAGCCTTGGCCAAACTCACTCCGCCCCTGGCCAAAGATCCCACCGCCAAAACCCTTTGGGAATACAAGGTGAAAGACTGGCGCAAAATGTGGGACGGCAAGTTGGAGGAATTCGCCAAGCGGCCCGCCAAACCCACCCCACCCCCCAAGCCATGATCCCCCCATCAAATGATGGATTCGCGAATCTTGACAAGCGCGCCCCGCATCAGGTCGTGTATTCCGCATTGATCTTCACATAGTCATACGACAGGTCGCAGCCCAGCCAAGTGACCTGTGATTTGCCGGCGCCCATCGAGAGGGTCATGAAGATGTCCTTGGCTTTCATCGCGTTTTGCAATTTTGTGAAGTTGGCGGCGGACTGCTTGACCGGCGCGCCTTTTTGGTAGACGGTGATGGCGGCTTGGCCCTGTTGGCCGATGGCGAGCTGCATTTTTTTCAAATCCACACCTTTGGCGCCGCTGTAGCCGGCGGCGGTGACGATGCGGCCCCAGTTGGGGTCGCCGCCGTAGACCGCGCACTTGACCAGCGGCGAATTGACGATGGCTTTGGCGATCAGGTCGGCTTCTTTTTCACTCTTGGCGTTGGCCACCGTCACATGGAACACCTTGGTTGCGCCTTCGCCGTCGCGCACGATCATCTCGGCCATCTGCTTGCACAGATCGGTGAGGGCGGCCAGGAATTTTTTGTAGTCGGCCGAGCCGGCCTTGACCACGGCGTTTTCGGCCGCGCCGTTGGCCAGCACCAACACCGCATCCGAGCAGGAGGTGTGCTGGTCCACGCTGATGCGGTTGAAGGAGGATTGGGTGGCTTCTTTGAGCGCCTTGGACAAGGCGGCCGGCGCGATGGCGGCGTCGCAGGCGATGAAGCCGAGCATGGTGGCCATGTTGGGCGCGATCATGCCCGAGCCTTTGCAGATGCCGGCCAGGGTGCAGGTCTTGCCGCCGAGTTTGAGTTGGACGCCGGCCACCTTGGCGGTCAGGTCGGTGGTCATGATGGCCTCGGCGGCGTTTTGCGCGGCCAGGGCATCGGAACCCAATTCGGGGATGGCGGATGCGATGCCGGCCACCACTTTGTCCATCGGCAACGGCACGCCGATGATGCCGGTGGAGGCCACCAGCACTTCTTTGGCGGTGCAGCCGATTTCATCGGCCACCAGTTGGCACATGAGCTGCGCGTCCTTCAAACCTTGCGCGCCGGTGGAGGCGTTGGCATTGCCGGCATTGACCACCACCGCGCGGGTGCCCTTGGTTTTCAGGTGGGCCTTGGTGACGATGATCGGCTCGGCCGGCGTCAGCGAGGTGGTGAACACCCCGGCGGCGGCGCACGGGCGGTCGGAGACCAGCAGCATCAAATCCTTCTTGCCGGACTTTTTGATTTGCGCGGCGATGCCGGCGGCGTAAAAGCCCTTGGGGGAAGTGATGCCAAGCGCGTTGGCGGCGGATTTTTTGGGGGAGGTTTTGGCCATGGGGTGGATGTTTTAGCAAAAAGACGCCCGGCGAGCCGGGCGTCTTTTTTGGGGTTTTGAGTGAATGCCTTAGCCGTTCTTCTTGGCGAAATCCACCATGAATTGCGCCAGGCCCTCTGCGCCTTCCAACGGCATGGCGTTGTAGACGCTGGCGCGGATGCCGCCGACCGAGCGGTGCCCCTTCAGTCCGTCGAATTGCTGGGCTTTGGCTTCCTTGACGAATTGTTCTTCCAATGCTTCGGTGGGCAGGCGGAAGACGATGTTCATCTTCGAGCGCACGGCGGCGTCCACCGGGCTCTTGTAGAAGCCGCTGCTGGCGTCAATGGCGTTGTACAGCGCGTCGCTGCGCTTTTGCGCCATGTCCTGCGCGAACTTCAGGCCGCCCTGGCCGGCCAGCCATTCGTTGACCAGCTTGAGCATCCAGATCTGGAACACCGGCGGGGTGTTGAGCATGGAGTTTTCCTTGGCGTGGTTTTTGTAACTGAAGTAGCCGGGCAGGCTGTCGGGGCAGGCGTCCAGCACATCTTTGCGGATGATGACCAAGGTCATGCCGGCGGGGCCCATGTTCTTTTGCGCGCCGGCATAGATCAGGCCGAATTTCTCGAAGGGAATCGGCTTGCTCATGATGTCGCTGGACATGTCGGCCACGATCGGGCACTTCAAGGTGGGGAAGTCCTGCCACTGGATGCCGCCGATGGTTTCGTTGCTGGTCAGGTGGTAATAGGCGGCGTCGTCGGCCACCTGCACGGCCTTGGGGTCGGGCAGGCGCGCGTAGTTGTTGGCTTTGTCGTCGAACGACACCGTGATGTTGCCGAGTTTCTTGGCGTCTTCAATGGCCTTTTTGGCCCAGGCGCCGGAGTTGGTGTAATCGGCAAATTTGCCATTTGGGCTGCCGCCGGCCAAGAGGTTCATCGGCGCCATGGCGAACTGCAATGTCGCGCCGCCGCCCAGCAGCAGAATCTGGTGGGTGTCGGGTACGCCAAGCAGGGCTTTGGTGGAAGCCAAAGCGGCCTGGTGCATGGCTTCGACCGGCTTGGTGCGGTGGCTCATTTCCACCAGACCCATGCCAAGGCCCTGATAGTCGGAGAACTGTGCCTTGGCGGCTTCCAGCGTG
>CAZVNU010000347.1:0-2652 GCA_964628335.1 uncultured Phycisphaeraceae bacterium | reverse complement strand
CGCCAGGGTGCCGTCGTAGTCGAGCAGAAGCACGGTGCGGTGGGGGGAATCCGACAGGTCGAGCACCTTGCGGGTCAGGATGTCCCCGGAGGATTCGGTTTCCTCCGGCGGCCGTTTGGACAGCGCGGCCAGAAAGTCGCTGGCGAAACGGAACACCGTGTTGTGCCGCAGGTGCTTGCGCATGCCGGCCATCGCGCGTTTGCGCTCCTGGGCCGGCATGTTGCAGGCGCGGGCCAGCGCGTCGGCGATGCCTTCGCGGTCGTTGGGGTTGACCAACATGGCCCATTCCTTGAGTTCGTCGGCGGCGCCGGCGAACTCGCTCAGGATCAGGGCGCAATCCTCGTCCAGACTGCAGGCGCAGAATTCCTTGGCCACCAGGTTCATGCCGTCCTTGAGCGGGGTGACCAGGGCGATTTGCGCCGCCCGGTACCAGGCCAGAAGGTCGGTCTGATCCAGATGGCGGTACACATAGTGGATGGGCACCCACTGGCCGACATCGGTGAACTCGCCGTTGATCTGCGAGACCAGTTGCTCGATTTCGGATTTGAGGCGCGAGTAACTGGTGATTTCCTCCCGGCTGGGCACCACCACCTGCACGAAAGTGACTTTGCCGCACAGTTCCGGGTAATTGCGCAGCAAGGTCTGGAAGGAGCGCAGGCGGTGCGGAATGCCCTTGGTGTAGTCCAGGCGGTCCAACCCCAGGATGATCTGGCGGCCGTGCATGGAGTCGCGCAATTCCCGCGCTTTTCGCGCCACTTCCGGCGCGGCGGCGCGGGTGGCGAAATCGGCGGTGTCGATGCCGATGGGGAAGGCGCCGACCAGGCAGGATTGGCCGGCCCAAGTGACGCGGGTGAAGCGCCCCTCTTCCGAAAATTGCGCCCCCAGGAAATGCTTGCAGCAACCGATGAAGTTCTTGAGGTCGCGCGGGGTCTGGAAGCCGGTCAGCCGGTGGGCCAGCAGTCCCTGCAGGATGTGCTCGCGCCAGGGCAGTTTGGCGAACACATCCGGCGAGGGAAAGGGGATGTGCAAGAAGAAGCCGCACTGCAGGTCGGGGCGGGAGTGGCGCAGGGCGTCGGCCACCTGCATCAGGTGGTAATCGTGGATCCACACCTGGCCGTTTGGCGGGGCCTGCTTCGCCACCACCTTGGCGAAGGCGTCGTTGACGCGCTCGTAGCAGCGGAAGTAATCCGGGTCGAAGTTGCACAGAGACTGCAGGTCGTGGAACAGCGGCCAGAGCACCTCGTTGCAGAAACCCAGATAAAACAGGTCGCGGTCGGAAGGGCTCATCCACACCGGCTTGAGGGCGAAGGAACCGCCGTCCGACACTTTTTCAAGGGCCGCTTCCGACTTGGGGTCCCGGTCGCGGCCGGGCCAGCCGATCCACAGGCCGTCGGGATAGGCTTTGAGCACCGGTTCCAGCGCCGTGACCAACCCGCCGCTGGCCCGTTTCGCGCTCCATCCGGTGCCGTGGCGGGTGAGATTCACCGGCAGGCGGTTGGAGACGATGACGGGCGGGGACGGCGGCAGGCTGAGGCTCATGGGTTTTCCCTGGATGATGGGCGGAGATGGAAATGCGTTTGTGGGTTGCGTGAAGCGGGACGGGAATCAAGGCTTGGGCGTCTTGGCGGCCTCCTGGTGGAACAGGCGCACGGTCTGGGTCGGGAAGGCGAATTCAATGCCTTCCTTCCCGAACCGTTCGACCAGCGCCAGGTTGATGGCCTGCTGGGCGTCCATGTAGGCGTTGTACTCCGGCGCCGGCACGAAGTACACGACCTCGAACTCGAGCGCGCTGTCGCCGAAGCCCTTGAAGTGGGCGCGGTCGAGGCGCAGACCGGGGACCTTGGCGACCGCCTCGCGGACCATGTCCGGGATCCGCGCCAAGGTGGCCGGGAGCGTGCCGTGGATGACGCGGAAGCCGAAGACGATGCGCCGTTCCCGCATGCGCTTGTAATTGCGCACGCGGCTGGTGAGCAGGTCGGTGTTGGCGAAGATGATCTGTTCGCCGCCGAGGCTGCGCACGCGGGTGGTCTTGAGCCCGACATGCTCGACCGTGCCCATGTGGTCGCCAAGGATGATGAAATCGCCGATCTCGAAGGGCTTGTCGAGCGCGATGGTGAGCGAGGCGAACAGGTCGCCCAGGATGTTCTGCACCGCCAGCGCCACCGCCAGGCCGCCGATGCCAAGGCCGGTCACCAGCGCCGTGATGTTCACGCCCAGGTTGGAGAGGGCCATCAGGGTGCAGACCGACCAACCGGCCAGCCGGACGCCGAAGGTGATGATGCTGGTGCCGGCGGATTGCCCGCCCGTGGCCGTCCTGGCCTGCGCGTCGCGGACCTGCCGCCAGGCCTGGATGCCGCCGTGGATCCAGTAGCCGACCTGGAACCAGACCGCCAGGATCATCGCGTTCCACACCATCGTTTCGGCGGCGGCGGGCAGGACGAGGAACCCGGAGCCCGCCACGGCCGAAAGGACGGCCAGCGCCAGCCAGTGGGTGTGGGAGGCGACGCCGACGAAGAAGTCGTCCCACAGGGTGTCCGTCGTGGTGGCCACCCGGCGCAGCCAGGTCAGGATCTTGTGCTTGATGAACAGCGAGACGAGGAGCAGGAGGAGGGCGACGCCGCCGGCGGCGGCCCAGGCGAGTTCGGAATTGCC
>CAZVNU010000346.1:0-2669 GCA_964628335.1 uncultured Phycisphaeraceae bacterium | reverse complement strand
CCGCCAACAGCGGCTGGCGACCGCGCGCGCCATTTCGGAGCGTTACAGCGCCATTGAGCGCCTGCGCACGCAAACCCGCACCCTGATGCCGGACATCTCGGCCCGCACCTCGCCCGAAGATATTGCCGCCGCCTGCAAGCGCGCCAAATTGCAACTGGAGCCGGTGACCCCCGAGGGGCAGGTCTTGCCTGATGCGGATGAAGCCAACAACGGCAAGCCCACCTCGCCACCCCATGCCGGAGGCCAGCGATGAGTGAGACATCACCCACGCCAGAAGCCGGCGCAACGCCTCAAAATGCGCCCCCCAATGCGCCCCCAAATGCGCCTCAGGCCGCGCCTCAGGCCGCGCCCCCAGCCGCGCCGAAAACCGCACGCGCCAAAGCCCTCCAGGCTGCACTGGCCCAAAGCGATCCACGCCATCAGGAGCGCCGTTCGCGTCATTTGGTCACGGTACTGGCCATCGGCCTTTCCACCCTGCTGATGGTCCTGCTTGGCCGCATGCTCTGGCTGCAAAGCAACCCTTCGGAACAAATCCTGGAGTTGCGCGAGCAGAGCACGGTGCGGCGCTCGGTGGCCGCCTATCGCGGCGCCCTGACCGACCGCCACGGCCGGGTGCTGGCCGCCAGCCAATTGCGCTACCGCCTGTTCGTCGACCCCAAGATGGTGCAAAACGAAGCCGCCACCTTGCTGGAAAAAAAGTGGCCCAACCGCATCAAACTGCGGAAAAACGGCCTGAAAGACGCCCCCGCCGACCTGCAAGCCCTGGCTTCACCCGAATTGCTGCTGGCCATCGAAAAGAAGAACACCCGCGACATCGGTTCGGCGCTGGAAGAAATCATCCGCAAGCAAAGCGTGCACATGGCCCGCGCCGCCCTGGCCGACCTGCCGCGCCGACTGGGCCTGCTGCTGGGCCACGATGGGGAGGCGCAGGCCCTGATGGCCAAGCGCCTGATCGGCAAGGAAAACGCGTCGTATGTGGTGCTCGACGACCTGCTCGAACCGCGCCAGGTGGAGCGCTTCAACAAAGCCAAGGCCGCCAAACGGCCGAAGAAAAAAAACGGCCCGACCGGCGCCCCGGACGAAGAACCACCGCCGGAATCGCCGCCGCCCGAGTTCCTGGCCTTCAAGGGCCTGGCGCTGGAATCCTGCTCGCTGCGCAACTATCCCCTGGGCCCCACCGCCGGCCAATTGATCGGCTTCACCGGCAAAGAAGAAGTGCTGCCCGACGGCCGCCGCCAGGAGCGCGGGCTTGAAGGGCTCGAGCGCCTGTGGAACACCCGTTTGCAATCCACCCCCGGCCAAGCCAAGTGGGTGGTGGACAAGCACCGCCAGGTGGTGTGGGTCAGCGCCGACGATTACAAACTGCCCAAGGACGGCGACAATGTGCAACTGGCCTTGGATGCCCGCATCCAGGAAGTGGCGGAGAAACAGCTGGAAATCACCTGCGCCAAAAGCGGCTGCGAACACGGCATCATGGTGGTGATGCAGCCGCACACCGGCGAAATCCTGGCGATGGCCACCTGGCCGCCCTTCGACCCCTCCAAGGCCGGCGCCTACGACAACGACAAGCGCACCCAATGGGTGCGCAACCGCGCGGTGGCGGACGCCTTCGAGCCCGGCTCCATCTTCAAATCCATGGTGTGGGCCTCGTTGGTGGATGACGGCATCATGCGCCCCGAAGACCGGGTGGACACCACCGCCGACGCCGCCTGGCGCATGCCAAGCGGCCGCCTGCTGCACGACGCCCGCCCCGGCCACGGCCACGGCATGACCACCTGGGAGGGCGTGCTGGCCATGTCCTCGAACATCGGCATGGCCAAAGGCGCCCTCAAGGCCGGCCATGACATCAAATCCAACCGCGCATGGATGTACCAGACCCTGAAAAAATGGGGCTTTGGCCAGACCACCGGCTCCGGCCTGATCGGCGAGGCGAACGGCATCCTCAACCCGGTGGCCAAGTGGGATTCCTACACCATGGGTTCCCTGCCGATGGGGCAATCCATCACCACCACATCGCTGCAAATCATGCGCGCTTATTGCGCCATCGCCAATGGCGGCCTGCTGCTCAAACCCTCGATCGAAGTGGTGGACGGCCGCAAAGTGGAAAAGATCACGGCCACCCGCGTCATTTCGGAAGCGACCGCCGAAGCCACCCGCCAAGCCCTGCGCAAAGCGTTGCTGGACAAACCCTATGACGGCACCGGTCGCCACGCCAATTCCAAGTATTACGACCTGTTCGGGAAGACCGGCACCGCCCAATACCAGATCGAGGGGCGCAAGGGCTACAGCGAGTTCTACACCTCCTCTTTCGTGGCCGGCGCCCCCTTGGACAAACCGCGCCTGGTGGTCGGCTGCTTCCTGCGCAAAACCAAGAAAGGCCGCCACTACGGCGGCACGGTGGCGGCCCCCTTCGTCAAAAACACCTTGGAAGCCTCGCTGATCTACCTTGGCGTACCGACCAACCCGGGCACCGACCCCGCCAAGATGTACCAAGCCTGGGACGCCGAAAACAAGAAGCGCGCCGCCGAGGCCGGGGTGGAATACGACCAAGGGGCGGATTGAAGCACGGAGGAGGGTCGGCTTTAGCCGACCATGGCCGTCCGCCGGCCAAATCCAGGGTTGGCGGGTCAACAGCGCACGGGCTTGTTGGAGCGCGGGTGTCCCCACCC
>CAZVNU010000345.1:0-2702 GCA_964628335.1 uncultured Phycisphaeraceae bacterium | reverse complement strand
GAGCCGCCGCGTCTACTTTTTTCAGCGGGATGACGCGCGTGACCCGCCAGCCCTGCCGCCCCAACGAAGGGGTCCAAGATTCGGGCATCCCTTCCCCATCCGGTCCCCCGGCGCGGCATTGAGCCCCGGGCGGCATTGAGCCCCGGGCGGCATTGAGCCCCGGGCGGCATTTGCGGGTGGGGACACCCGCGCTCCGTGATGGAACCCACCATGGAAAGCCCCCCAACCTTGCCGGGAATCACCCCGCCCCGCCCTTCTTCAACTTTCCCAACCACACGCCGACCGCCATCACCTCGGTGGGATTCACGCCCTCCCACCGTCCCGCTTGCCCAAGCGTCGCCGGACGGAACTTGGCCAGGCGCAACTTCGCTTCGGTCCGCAAGCCGGGGATGTCGGAGAAATCCATGCCCGCGGCAACTCGGTGTGCTCGTCGGCACGCAGGCGGGCGACCTCGGCTTCCTGGCGGGCAAGGAAGCCGGCGTAGAGGTTCTCCGACCAGACGGCGGCACCACCGAGGGCGAGAACAAAGTGGACGCGGCGGCCCGCCGCGTCTTTCTCCATCACCTCATCCAGCGTCACTTCCGGCCGGCTGGCCCACTGCGCCAGGGTGATGCTTTTTGCCCCTATTTCTCCGCCCGCGTGATCCATCCGCCGCCCAGCACCACATCTTCGTCCACCGCGCCTTCCACCCCGTAGCACACCACGGCTTGGCCAGGGGTCACGGCTTCCAGCGGCTGGCCGAAGCGCACTTCCAAGGCATCCTGGCCTTTTTCATCCACATAGGCCCGCACTTGGGCCGGCACCGGCGGGCTGTTGTAGCGCACCTTGACCCGGCACGCGCGCCAGGCGGCGGGCGGGGCGATCAGCCAATTGGTTTGATCGGCGTGGCACCCGGTGGTGAACAGGTCTTCTTTGCGGCCGATGGTCACCACATTGGATTGGGGATTTTTGTCCACCACATAAATGGGGTAGCCCAGCGCCACCAAGCCGCGCCGCTGGCCCAGGGTGAAGTGCTGATGGCCGGCGTGGGTGCCGACTTTTTTGCCCTCGCTGTCAACGATGTCGCCGCTTTGGAAACCGCCGGGGGTGCGCTTCTCCACCAAGCGGGCGTAGTCGTTGTCGGGCACGAAGCAGATTTCCTGGCTGTCCGGCTTGTTGAATACCGGCAGCCCGTGGGCTTCGGCGATTTGGCGGATTTCAGCCTTGACCATGCCACCCACCGGCAGCAGCATGTGGGCCAACTGGTCTTTGGGCGCGCCAAACAGCACATAGGACTGGTCTTTGGCCCGGTCAAAACCGCGCAGCAATTTGGGGTGCAACGGGTCGCTCAAATCGGTGCGGGCATAGTGGCCGGTGGCGACGAAATCGGCGCCGATGGACTGGGCATAGGCGTGCATCTTGCCGAATTTGAGCCAGTCGTTGCAGCGCACGCAGGGGTTGGGGGTGCGGCCGGCGTTGTATTCGTCGGTGAAGTAATCCATGATGCGCTTGAAGTCCTTGCGGAAATTCAGCACATAAAACGGGATGCCAAGGGTCGCCGCCACCAGCCGGGCGTCGGCGGCGTCATTGACCGAGCAGCAGCCCTGCTTGTGGGCGCGCGGACGCGCCGGGTCGATTTTGCATTCGGCCACCCGCAGGTTGTCGTATTCGGGTTCTTCCTCGCTGCCAAGGCGCATGAAACAGCCGACGACCTCATAGCCGTCTTCCTTGAGCAAGGCCGCCGCCGAGGACGAGTCCACCCCGCCGCTCATGGCGCACACCACTTTTTTGCCGATGCCGGGTTTCATGCGGTGGATTGTATGCGGCTGTGAAAAAGTGCCGCTACCATCCGGCCCATGTCCGCCCCCCGCCCCCTGGCCTTGCTTTGTTCGGGTCGCCACCACCCGCGCTTTGCGGCGCGCTCCTTGGCGGGCACCCTGGCCGGCGGCCTGCTGTTTGCCGACGGACGGAGCCGGTGGCTGGGTGATGGCGCCGGCCCCTTGAGCCACGACCCGTTTGACGATTTGCAAAACGCCGTGCGCGCCAGCCCCGGCGTTCCTTGGGTCGGTTATCTGTCTTACGATCTGGGGCGCCGCATCGAGCGCCTGCCGCAATCGGCGACCGATGACCGCCGCTGGCCGCTGCTGCGCTTTCACCGCTGCCCCGATGCGCGCTGGGGCCCCTTGGCCACCGCCTTGCAAGACGGCGCGCCGTTTGCGGCCGGCGAACCCGCCCCCCTGCGGCCGCGCCAAGCCCATGAAGCGGCGGTGGCGCGCGCCTTGGAATACATCGCCGCCGGCGATATTTTCCAGGTCAATGTGGCCCAGCGTTTTTCAGCCGACTACTCCGGCGAACCGCGCACCGCCTTTGCCCGCCTGATGGCGGCCTCGCCGGCTTGGTACGGCGGCTATCTGGAATTCCCCCCCACCCTGCCGGGCGAGCCTTGGCGGGCCTTGGCCTCCACCAGTCCGGAACTTTTTCTTGAACTGCTGCCGGGCGGCAAGGTCCTGACCCGCCCGATCAAAGGCACCCGGCCGGCCACGCAAGCGGCGCAAGCGCTGGCCGACAGCGGCAAAGACGCCGCCGAATTGCACATGATTGTGGATTTGATGCGCAATGATTTGGGGCGGGTCTGCCGTTACGGCTCGGTGCGGGTGGACGAAGCCCGCACCATCGAGAGCCACCCCACGGTGCACCACGGCGTGGCTTCGGTCTCGGGCCGG
>CAZVNU010000344.1:0-2703 GCA_964628335.1 uncultured Phycisphaeraceae bacterium | reverse complement strand
CCCCGGGCGGCATTTGCGGGTGGGGACACCCGCGCTCCATCACCCGCCAGCCCTGATTTTCCCCGATTTCACACCCGCAACTGCGCCAGGATGGCGGCCCCCCATCAACACCTCACCCCAACCCCGCCGCCAACTCCCGGGTGAACGCCCCCGCTTCCGCCGCCACATCGCGCCCGCCTTCGGCCGCCTCGTGGATGCGCTTGCAAAGGGCCGAGCCCACGATGGCGGCATCGGCCACCGACACCACGCTTTTGACTTGGGCGGCGTCGGAGACGCCAAAGCCCACCGCCAGCGGCAAATCGGTCACTTGGCGCAGGCGCCGGATGCGCTCGGGCAATTCGGGGGGCAATTCGGCCCTGGCACCGGTGATGCCGGCGCGCGAAAGCACATAGATGAAGCCGGTGGAGGCTTGGGCGATTTTTTCGGCCCGCTCGATCGGGGTGGTCGGGGCGATGAGCAAACTCAGGGTAACGCCGTGCTTGGCGCAGGCTTCCCGGGCCGGACCGGCTTCTTCAATGGTCAAGTCGGGGAAGATCATGCCGTCGAAGCCGGCGGCGGCGTCTTTCAAGAAGGCGTCCAACCCCAGGCGGTAGACGATGGAATACGACACCATCGCCACCAGGGCGGCCTGGGTCTTGGGCCGGGCGCGGGCCACCGTTTCCAGCACCTGGCTCACCCTGAGGCCCTTGGACAGGGCCCGGGTCATGGCGGCCTGGATCACCGGGCCGTCGGCCACCGGGTCGGAAAAGGGAATACCGACCTCGATCACGCTGGCCCCGGCCCGGCACAGGGCCGGCAGCAGGGCCTCGGTTGCGGGCAATCCGGGGTCGCCGGCGCAAATGAAGGGCATCAGCGCTTTGCGCCGCAAAGAGGGAGACGCATGGCACAGGGCGGCGAAGGTGGCGTTGATGCGGTTCATGGGGCGGGAAGTTTAACTGGGTTTTGTTTGACGGCGATGCGATGCCGCGGATACCTTGTGCCGCACATGCTCATCCTCACCGTCATCCAAGGTCCCGACAAAGGCAAACGCTTCACCTTGCCCGATGACGAGCCGCAGATGATCGGCCGCTCGTCGGAATCCATCGACCTGACCGACATGAGTCTGTCGCGCCGCCACGCGGAGTTGACGCCCGACGGCCAGGGCCAGTGGTATTTGCGCGATCTGGGATCGGCCAACGGCACTTACATCAACGAGGGCAATGTCCCCACCGAACACGCCATGCTGCTGTTCCAGGGCGACCGCATCCAGGTCGGTCAGACCCTGCTGGTGTACGGCGAATTGCGCGAGGAAAATCCGCTCACCTACATCCTGCGGCCGGCCGATGAGCACGAATTGGAGGCCAACATCGAGGCCACCGCCTCGGCCTCGGGCAACGAATCCATGATCATGGCCTGGCCCAACCCCAGCACGGCGGCCCATGAGCAGATCGAGATCATCTATCAAATGGTGAACCTGGCCGGCGCCGCCGAAAGCCGCGACATGCTGCTGGACCAGACCATGGATCTCTTGTTCAAGCACTTCACCGCGGACCGTGGCTTCATCCTGCTGCTGGCCACGCCGGGCGACATCACCTCTGAACTGCATCCGGCCGCCATCCGCGCCCAGGGCGCGCTGCCGCCGCCGGACCGGCCGATCCTGTTTTCGCAATCGGTGGCCCAATGGGTGCTGGGCAAGCGCGAGGCGGTGCTGTCGGCCTCGGCCATGAGCGATCCGCGCTTTGCGCAGGGCGACTCCATCCACGCCTTCAACCTGCGCTCGGTGATCGCCGTCCCCATCCAGCACAAGGAGATGCTGTGGGGCATCTTGGAATTGGACTCGGCCAAGGCCAACTATTGCTACACCCGCGACCAATTGACCCTGATGTCGGCCATCGGCCAGCAAATCGGCCTGGCCCTCAACAACCTGCGCCTTGGCGAAGAGCGCGTGCAGGCCGCCCGCCTGATGGCGGTGGGCGAGGCGGTGGCCTCGCTGTCGCACTCGATCAAAAACATGCTGCAAGCCATGCGCAGCGGCTCCGACCTGGTGGACATGGGGCTGCGCAAGGAGTCGCACCAGCTGGTGGTCAACGGCTGGGACATCGTCTCGCGCAGCCACGACCGTTTTTACGGCCTGGCCATGAACATGCTGCAATTCTCCAAAAGCCGCAAGCCGGAGATGGAATTGCATTCGCTGCAAGCCCTGCTTGGCGACCTTGGCGCCACCCTGACCCCGCGCTTTCTGGCCCGCGACTGCCGCCTGGTCATCAAGTGCGCATCCCTCATCCCCCCCATCCCGTTTGACCCGCAGGGCATCCACCAGGCCATGCTCAACCTGCTGTCCAACGCGCTGGATGCCGCACCGTTGGCCAATGGGCAGGTTGTCTTGTCGGCAAAGTACCTGCATGACCAGGGGTTGGTGCTGCTGCAGGTCAAGGACAACGGCCCCGGCCTGCCCGAAGCGGTGCGCAAAAACCCGTTCACCGCCTTCCAATCCACCAAGGGTTATGCCGGCACCGGCCTGGGCCTGCCGGTGGCCAAAAAAATCGCCGAGGAACATGGCGGCACATTGACCCTGGAATCCCCGCCGGGGGAAGGCGTGACGGCCAATCTCACGCTGGCGATCAAGACTTCGCGGAAGAACATGGATGACACGCATTGAAAACGCGCGCGGCGTGTAGAATCCCCCCCCCTATGCCCGCCAACCCCTTCATCCGCAACTTCTGC
>CAZVNU010000343.1:0-2709 GCA_964628335.1 uncultured Phycisphaeraceae bacterium | reverse complement strand
TGGTGCGGATGGCCCAGCTGGTGCCGTCGGCCAGACCGCACCATCCTGCAGAAATTCTGGGGCGAATTCGAGGCGCTGGTGGCCAAGCCGCAGTATGTGAGTTTGGCGGTGCGGTAAGGCGAGGAAAAAAGTCCTTGGACCTCCCGACAAAAAACACCCTGCCAAGCAGGGTGTTTTTCAGGGTGATCTTTTCGGGTGATTTCATTCAGCGGTTGAAGCGGGCATCTTCGTCCACCGGGGCGGCGGGGGTTGCCGGGGCGTCGCCCGGCGTGCGCTTGGCGAAGCGCGGGGCTTCGGCCGGCGGATTGACGCGCTTGATATTCTGGGCTTGGAATCCCTTGGCGGTTTCTTCCAGTTCATATTCCACTTCTTCGCCGTCCTTGAGCAGGCGGAAGCCTTCGGTTTGGATCTGCGAGTAATGGATGAACACATCCTGCCCTTCGGGGCCGACGATGAAGCCAAAACCCTTTTTGACATCGAACCACTTGACATTGCCGCGCACAGTACTCATCGGGTCAATCCTTGAAAAAATGCCACCGCCCTGCGGGCGGTTGATCGTGAAACGGGCGGCTGAACATCAGCCGCCAACAACGGGCGGGCATTCTAGCGAAAAAAAAGCGGCCCGGCAGGGTCCAGATGACGCCGCCATCATTTGCCCGACAAGCCTCGATTCCGCAAATTCGCGCCCATCCGCGTCGCTGTTGCATGCCATTTTTCGGTTGCGGACGCATCCTGCCGGTGGGGGGCGGGAACCGTCAATACCAATACACCGGGTAATGCCGCTTGGGGTTGCCGGACAGGTTGTTGACCAGCAGGGCCACCGCCAGCATGATGAGGCAGCCGGCCAGCACCGGGCAGGCAATGTAGGCGAAGCCCAGTCCGTGCACCTTGTCGCTGCCGATGACCGCAATGAGCGCCGTGGCGCCGCCGGGCGGGTGCAGGGTGCGGGTGATGTGCATGGCGACCACCGCCAGCGAAACGGCCAAGGCGGCGCCCAGCATGGGATAGTGGCCGGGGCAGAGCATGAAGACCAGGACGCCGGCCAAGGCCGACACCGCGTGGCCGCCGACGAAATTGCGCGGTTGGGCCAGGTCGGCCATCGGCAGGCCGTAAATCAACACGGCCGAGGCGCCGAAGGAGCCGATCAAAAACACGATGTCCAACTCGGTCAGGAAGCGCAATTGCGCCCCCAGAAAGCCGACCGCGTAGATGCCGGCAAACGACCCCAGCCAGGACCAGGCGATCTTGCGCCATGGGTGGCGCGGCGGGCAGGCGTTGCCTTTGTTTTTCATGCGGCCGAGATAGTGTTTCATGGGAGGGATCAGTGGGTGGGCGCAACATGGGCTTCGGCCCGTTCGCGCTGGGTGTGGAACAGATTCACCGAATTGGAAAGCAGCAAAGCGGTGACGGAGGAAATCAAAGCGGTGGGCATCAGGGGCAGTCCGCCCATCTGGGTGACCACCAGCGTGCTGCCCAAAGGTGTTTTGGTGACCGCCACGCACAAAGCGACCATGAAGGAGGACATCGCCACCACCTCGTTGACTTGCGGGAACCAGTGGTGGGTCAGTTGGCCAAGGCAGGCGCCCATGAAAAACAACGGCACGATGAAACCGCCCTTCCAACCGGAAGCCAAGGTGACGGCAGTGCCAAGCAATTTGCCGCAAAGCGCCACGGCGACCGTGAGGACGGCGATTTTCCCCGCGATGATGCCTTCGGCCTGCACTTCGCCGTAGGTCAGGGCATAGGGGGTCCAAGCCCCCAAGGCTGCCAGCAATCCGCCGCCGGCAACCGGGCGCGACCACTCGGGCAATGCACCGAATCCGCGTTTGAGGACCCGTTGCAGCAGGGCGAACAGCATGCCGCCCAAGGCTCCGGCCACGCCAATGCCCACCGCCCATCCGAAGTCGGCCACCTGCAGCTCGCCGATGGGGGGGAATGCCCAGGCCGGGCGCATGCCGGCACCGGAGAGCATCAAGTAGACCGCATAGCCGGCCAATGCCCCAAGCGCCGCCGGCATGATGGCTTCGTAATACTGCAAGCCGCGCCGGTGCAGGATTTCCAGCGCGAACAAAACCGATCCCAGCGGCGCGCCGAACAGCACGGTGAAGCCCGCCGCCATGCCGGTGACGGTCAAGATCCGCATGTCGTCTTTGTTGAGTTGGAAGCGCCGCGCCATCCACGAGCCGAACAGGCCGGAGGTCTGCACCAACGGCGCCTCCGGCCCCATGCCGCCGCCGGCGGCCACGCACAGGATGGAAATCGGCACCATCGAACGGGTTTCGCGGATGGTTTGCGCGCCGCCTTCGACATGGATGTTGTCCACCAGGATTTCGATGTTGCCGGTGGGGCCAAGCAGTTTCACGCCAAGGGCGACCAGGCCGCCCACGCCGACCAGGATGCCCGCCTGCATCCACGGCCCATGCTGCCCGGGCCCCAGCAGATGCTCGAAAAAATGCAGTGCAAGCACGAAGGCGGCGCCGATCATCCCGCAGCCCAAGCCCACCAGGGTGACGGGCAGAGCCAGGCGCGCCGGCAGGTGTGAAAACAGGCCGGCGAGCATGTGGGAAGAGGCGCTCTTGAGTTTTTTCATGGCGGGTGCAAAAGGAGGGGATGAAAATCATATCGTATTACGATATGATTTTCACGGCGCCCGGAGTCCGCCCAGGGCTGGCGGGTGATGGAGCGCGGGTGTCCCCACCCGCAAATGCC
>CAZVNU010000342.1:0-2721 GCA_964628335.1 uncultured Phycisphaeraceae bacterium | reverse complement strand
TGAAGACATTTTCCAGGCGGCCGAACACCGACACCTGTGAAGTCACCTTGGCGCGCGAACAACGAACAAACAACGAAAGGACAGGCGACGAATTTTGACATTTGGAGCCGCCGAATAACCTCCGCCCTTCCCATCAAACAAGCCTGATCGCCGGGTGAAATCGCCAAAATCGGAAAAACACTGTGGAAAACCCCTGTTTTTTTGACATTTGACACCCTGCTCGGTTGAATGCGCGTCCTTTCCACCACGGAGCGCAAATGAACCGCACGGCCACCCTTCTCGACAACGCCATGTCCGACCTCGGCGGCCCGCGCACCCTGGCGTTTCTCGAGGAAATCGACGCCATGATGCCGTGGCAGGTCATGGAGAAGACCATCAACGAGGCCGGCATCTACTCCCCCGATGTCGGGCAGGGCGGCCGCCCGGCCTACCCCTTGATCATCAAGTTGCGCTGCCTGTTCCTAGAAGTGGTTCAACCTGTCCGACCCCATGCTGGAGGAAATGCTCAATGACCGCATCTCCTTCCGCCGTTTCGTGGGCATCTCCCAGATGGACCGCGTGATCGACTGCACCACCATCTGGGACTTCCGCAACCGGCTGAACGAGAAGGGCCTCACCGTGAAACTGTTCGAGGCGGTCAACGCCCACTTCGAGAAGAAGGGCATGATCATGCAGGCCGGCACCATCGTGGACGCCAAGATCGTGAAGTGCTCCACCGGCAAGAAGACCAAGGACGGCGGCACGACCAAGGACGCGACCGCCAGCCACACCAAGAAGCACGGCAACATTTACCACGGGCACAAGGCGCATGTGGCCGTCGACAAGAACGGCATGGTCAAAGGCTGCGGCTACACCACCGCCAAAGACCACGACAGCACGATGGCCGACGAACTGCTGAAGGACGAGACCGAAGAGGCCTACGGAGACTCCGCCTACGGCAGCAAGGAGCGCAACGCGGAACTTGAAAAGCGCGGCGTGAAGCCCTTATTCATCGCCAGGCGCCATCGCGGCCAATCCGAATTGACGCGGGAGCAGAAGAACCACAACCAGGCCATCTCCAAAGTCCGCGTGAAAGTGGAGCACGCCCTGGCCCGGCTGAACCAAACCGGCTCGCTGATCCGGGCCCGGTACCGCGGCCTGGTTAGGAACGGCGCCCATCTCCACCTGTTGTGCCTGTTCCACAATGTGGTGCAGGCCGCCAGCCTGCAGCGACGCGGCGCGTTCGCGGGATGACGCCCGCAGGGCGTGTGCGGGGCGCAAAATCGCGCCGAGTGCCCGAAATGGGCGAACCGGGTGCCTGAAATCGGGCGTCAAGCCCGGCGAATCAGCTGAAATTCCAAGTCCAATTGCGCTCACACCGCCTGTGAAAATCGAAGTGTCGGGAATCGTGGCTCAAAACTGGGTTATTCTGCGGCTCCAAATGATTGGCATCCGTTAGGATTCCACTAGAACCCTAACGGAGACCAATCATGACCATGCCCCGCCGCCGCATCGTGCCTCAAGAAAACGACTGCACCTTGCACCTGATCTCCCGCTGCGTGCGGCGGGCCTTTTTGTGCGGGGAAGATGTGGATCTTGGCCGGCTGGATCACCGCAAAGTTTGGATTGAGAACCGATTGGCCCAACTGACCCAGTGGTTCGGGGTCGAGGTGTTGACCTATGCCTTCATGAGCAACCACTTTCACCTGATCGTCACCCTCAAGCGTTCCGTGACCGATTTGTGGAGCGACGAGCAGGTGGTGCGGCGGTGGGTGGAAGTCTTCCCCTCGAAAAAGTTCCTGGGGCCAAACGGCCCGATGGTGAAAGACAACCACATCAAAGCCCTGCTGGAAAACCGTGAAAAAGTCGCCCAATTGCGCCTGCGCTTGGGGGATTGCGGCTGGCTGATGAAAGCCCTGAAAGAACCCATCTCCCGGCAAGCCAACCGCGAGGATGAAGCCCGCGGCGCCTTCTGGGAAGGCCGTTACAAAAGCGTTCTGCTGCAGGATGAGACCGCCATCCTGGCCTGCATGGCCTATGTGGATTTGAATCCCCTGCGGGCCGGCCTGGCCAAGACCGTGGAGGCGCAAGCGGATGTGGGGATTGCCGAACGCATCGCCGAGAAACAACAGCGATTCGAGGCCTTCCGGGCCGAAAGAGAAAAGCAAAGATTGGCGGGAGCCGAAGAAGGCGGCAAAGACCTGTTTCGCCCGGTGGCCATCATGCGCGATAAAAGCTGGCTCAAGCCGATGGACGGCCCCTTCCTGCACAAAGACCATGAACTAACCTTGGAGGCCTATATCAGCATTTTGGAACTCACCGCCCAAAGCCATCGCGAAAACAAGGCGCAAATGTCCTCCGACATGGCCGGTGCGCTGGAACGCTTGGGTCTGCCGACCCGGCAGGAAGCCTGGGAGCGCATGCAGCGCAAGTTGCGCCCCGGCGGCCGATGCTTGAAGTTGTCGGCGGCGTAAGCCGCACCACGCAGAAGAATGAAAAAAACACCACGGCATGACATGCCGTGGTGGTGGTGGCATTGGCAAAAAAGGCTTGTTTTTACGGGGAATGGCGCTAGGATGCGCGGCATGGCAACACAGCCCTTAAAACTTGTCACAAATTTCAATGGGGGAGGGGTGGGGATGGCTTTTTTCAAAACGAGCGAGCAGCAGTCGCCTGTCCTTTCGCTTCACGGGCTTGTTGGAGTTGCGGGTGTCCCCACCCGCAACTCCGGCGGGCGGCTCG
>CAZVNU010000341.1:0-2734 GCA_964628335.1 uncultured Phycisphaeraceae bacterium | reverse complement strand
TCCAGCGTGGCCAGACAGCGCATGGTGGTGGTCTTGCCGGCGCCGTTGGGGCCGATGAAACCCCACACCTGGCCCGGCTCGAAGGAGAAGGACAGGTTGTTGACGGCGGTGAAACGGCCGAATGTCTGGGTGAGGTTGCGGATTTCGATCATAGGGAGGGTCGGCTTTAGCCGACCAGTTGGAAGGCGAAACGGGCGGTGCACTTGAACATGAGACGAGTCATGGTGGTTCGGGTGACTTTCGCTTGAACGGCCAGGGCGTGGTCGGCTAAAGCCGACCCTCCCTCATGGCAAGGCTTTCTCCATCTTGCCGATCACGGTTTCGGCGATGTCGTGGGATTTGGCGCCCTCCAGGGGCACTTCGGCAAACAGGGGCGCGGACAGGCTGGCCCGCCAATAATCCGACTCCGGCAGGGCCAACGCCTGGTTCACATAAGGGACGCCCGGCCCGGCGCTGAGCTTGACGCGCTGACCGGGCAATAGCTGGCCGCAATGCAGGCGTTGGTTTTTACCCACCACCTCCAGGGCATCCACCGCCACTTTCAACCCGTTGACCGCCCAATAGGTCCCTTCGGCATCCTTCTCGATATTCATCCGCAGCCGCGAATCCTCCACCTTGCGGTAACCGAAAGTCTCCGGGTAGCGCGGCACCATCCAGCCGCCGGTGAGTTGCTGAGTCGCCCCCTGCTCCACCCCCAAACCGCCGCGGTCGCCCGACGACAGGCCGGTCTTGCCCCCGCCCCGCACTTCGGTGGTGGAGCCGAAGGTCAATCCTTTGGAAGGCAGCATGGGCGCGTACCAAGCGGTGGTGCCCAAGGTGACGGCCGAGTGGGCCTTTTCATCCAGCAGCGTCACCACCGCGCTGCGGCCCCAAGGACGGATGCCGTCGCTGAACAGGGCATAGGCGAACACGGCGGCGATGAACACGCCGGCGATCGCCGGCGAGGTCCAGAGCATCCAAATGCGCTTGTTCTTGAGCGCGCACAAAGCATAGTTGGCCGGCCCGACCACGATGGCAAACACCAGCATCAACATGAACATGCCGCGCACCGGCACCTGGCCGCTGGCCACCGGCGGGCAATCGGGGGTTTGGGCGGCCGGGCGGTCGCCCCGCTTGGCCTCCGAACCAGCGAACATGCCGGCCGCCGGCTCGGCGGCAGCGGTGGGGACGAAGATCACGCGACCCAACCCCAGCAAGCGGGCGGCAGACGCTTCCGGCGCTTGGGTTTCCAAACCGTCCCACTCCCTTGGCATCGGCTTGCCGCCGGTCCCCAGAACCAGCAACTGGCCGCCGGCGCGCACCCAGTCGGTCAACCCGGCGCGCACCCCGGGCGGCATGGATTCAAATTCGTCATGGGTGATGGCCACCGCATCCCAGCGGCTGAAAGACAGCCATTCGGTGGGCCATTCGGACACCGGCAGACTGGCGGTGGCATTGGCCAACCGGGTCACCGGGATCGCCGTGCCACCGGATGAACTGGCGGAATAAACCGCCGCCATGTCCTGCGACACATGGTCGCGCGCCTGGGTGCTCAAACGGTTGGAAGTCAGGATGCAACCGATCGGGGCCGACGACGACCCGTAGCGGTCCTGCCCGTGATCCAGTTGTTTGACCTCCACCGCGTCTTCCATCCGGCTGCCGTCGATCGAAATCTGGGCGCGGCCGGGGTAGAACCGTTCCGCCGGCTGGTGCAGCACCACCTCCACGCCGGCCCGGGCGGGCACTTCCACCTCGCGGCGCAACTGGTGGATGCCGTCAAAACCGGAACCCCCGAGCGCAATGCCCACCCGCTTGGCGGCCACGCCGTCATTGGTGATGCGAAAGCGGTAGGGCGCGTAGCCGTGGTTGGTGGCGGCGTTTTCGCCGGGGATGGAAGACACCTCCACATCGCCGTAGCGGGTGGCCTGTGCCACCGGGGCAAGCGAAGCGGCCAGCGCCAACGCGAACGCTGAAAGAAGAAAGGGCTGGGGATTGAATTTCATGGAGAGTTGAAAAGGGTGAAGCGAAAATCTCCGCTGAGCCGCGAATCGCTTGAGACGCCTCATGCCACACTCACGCCCTTGGGCAATTCCAGGCCGGCCGGGTCCATCGTTTTGAGCAAACCGGCGACGATGGCATGCGCGTCGATGCGGTCAATGCGGGCTTGGTAATCCAGCACCAGGCGGTGGTTCAAGACCGCCGGCGCCACCGCCTTGACATCATCGAAGCCGGCCGCCGGGCGGCCGTCGAGCAGGGCGTTGGCGCGGGCCGCTTCGGCCATGGCGATGGCCGCGCGCGGCGAGGCCCCGCACGACACATACTGGCGCACCTGGTCGCCGGCCTCCGGCCCGTCGGCATGGGTGGCGGCCACCAGGCGCGCGGCGTAGCGGGCCACCTGGCGCGGCAGGGCGATGTCTTCCATGGCGGCGAACAGGGTTTGCAGACCGGCGGCGTCGAGCACGGCCTTGGTGGCCGGGGCTTCGCCGCGGCGCCGCCCCAGCACGATTTCTTCCATCACTTCGGCGCTGGGCCGTTGCACCTGCAGCTTGAACAGGAAACGGTCCAATTGCGCCTCGGGCAGCGGATAGGTGCCTTCCTGCTCGATCGGGTTTTGCGAAGCCAGCACGAAGAAAGGGTCGGGCAATTCGCGGGTCTGGCCCATGGTGGTCACGCGCCGTTCCTGCATCGCCTCCAGCAATGCCGACTGGGTTTTGGGCGAGGCGCGGTTGATTTCGTCGGCCAGCAGAATGTGGGT
>CAZVNU010000340.1:0-2739 GCA_964628335.1 uncultured Phycisphaeraceae bacterium | reverse complement strand
GGGCCGCCGCGTCTACTTTTTTCAGAGGGGTTGTGCCCGTGACCCGCCAGCCCTGGGGTCTTTGGCAGCAATGAAGTCTTATTCCGCCCATCCTTTATACTTTCCCGCAACTCATTCAACCTCTTTTGGAGCATCCCCTCATGGGCATTCTTTCTGGCAAACGCGGCATCGTGTTCGGCATCGCCAACGAACGGTCTTATGCTTGGTTCATCGCGCAATCCCTCAAGCAGCAGGGCGCGGAAATCATTTTCACCTATTTGCCCATGGGCAAAATGGAACACCGCGTGGGCAAGGCCATCGAGGCTTTGGGCATCCAGAATCCCTGGCTCAAGCCCTGCGATGTGAACTCCGATGAATCCCTGGATGAAGTGTTCACCGCCATCAAAAACGACTTCGGCAGCATCGACTTCGTCGTCCACTCGGTGGCTTTCGCCGACAAGGATTACCTCAAGCCCGGCATGTTCCACAAAACCCCGCGCCAGGCTTACAAAGACGCCGTGGACACCTCGGCCTACACCTTGCTTGCCATGGGTCAGCGCTGCGCGACCATGGACCTGATGCCCAACGGCGGATCGATCGTCAGCCTGACCTACTACGGCGGCGAAAAAGTGACCCCCGGCTACAACGTGATGGGCATCGCCAAGGCCGCCCTTGAGCACACCACCCGTTATTTGGCCTATGAACTGGGCGAAAAGAACATCCGCGTCAACACCATTTCGGCCGGCCCCTTCAAGACCCTGGCCGGCGCCGGCGTGGGCGGCATGGACGACATGATCCGTTACCAGGAGTTCGCCTCCTCGCTCAAGCGCTGCAACACCGGCGAAGAAGTCGGCGATACCGCCGCCTATCTGCTCTCGTCGCTCTCCAGCGGCGTGACCGGCGAAACCATCCATGTGGATGCCGGCTTCTCGATCGTGGGCGTGCCGCCCAAGGCCGAAACGGGCACCGCCATTCCCGGCAAGTGATTCCCACTGGTTTCCGATAAAAAAACGCTGCCTTGGGCAGCGTTTTTTTATCGGAAACCAGTGGGGCGAAGCGGGAATTCATCGCTTCATTCACTTTTGAACGATGTCATTGCGCATACGCTGGGCCGCATCCATGTCCTGGGTGGTGGGGCTGCGGCCGGTTTCGATCATGGTGCGGAAGCAGTCGAACAGGTAGCGGCTGTCATGCGGGCCGGGCGAGGCTTCCGGGTGGTATTGGATGGCGAACACCGGCAGGATTTTGTGGCGGAAACCGGCGACGGTGTCGTCGTTGAGGTTGATGTGGGTCACTTCGCCGTCGGCTTGCTCCAGCGAGGCGCGTTCCACCGCAAAACCATGGTTTTGGGCGGTGATTTCCACCTTGCCGGTGCCCAGGTTCTGGATTGGGTGGTTGCCGCCGCGGTGGCCGAATTTGAGCTTGTAGGTTTTGGCGCCAAGGGCCAGCGAGAGCAACTGGTGGCCAAGGCAGATGCCAAAGGTCGGCAGCGGCTTGGGGGCGTTGACCAAGGTGCGCAGGGTGGCGATGGTGGTTTCCACGGCGGCCGGGTCGCCGGGGCCGTTGGAGATGAACAGCCCGTCGGGCTTTTGGGCCATGATCTGTTCGGGGGTGGCGTCCCAGGGCAGGATGGAAACCGCGAAGTCCTGGTCGGCCAGGTTGCGCAAAATGTTGTGCTTGGCGCCGCAGTCCAGGGCCACCACATTGAAGGTTTTGCGGTCGGCATTTGCCGCGCCATGCAAAGGGGCCCAAGAACCGAGGTTTTCAGACCAGCCGCAGGGCTGGTCGCAGGCGACTTCGGCGGCCAGGTTGCGGCCGTTGAGGGTGGGTTCGTTTTTGGCGGCGGCGACCAATTCGGCGTCGGTCTTGGCGGCATCGGTGCAGATGACCCCCTGCATGGCGCCGGTCACGCGCAGGCGGCGGGTCAGCGCGCGGGTGTCGATGCCGGTCAGGCCGACCACCTGGTTTTCCTTGAGCCAGGCGGCCAGGGATTTTTCAGCGCGGAAATTCGACACCCGGTTGGCCAGTTCGCGCACGATGAAGCCGCGGGCGTGGATGCCTTTGGATTCCATGTCGTCGCTGCCGGCCACGCCGTAGTTGCCGATCAGTGGGCAGGTCATGGTGATGATCTGCCCGGCGTACGAGGGGTCGGTCAAAATTTCCTGGTAGCCCGACATCGAGGTGTTGAAGCACACTTCGCCGCCGACCATGCGCCCGGAGGTGTCGCCGAACGCCTTGCCTTCAAAAATAGACCCGTCCTCGAGGGCGAGACGGGCGGGGACCAACGGGGCGGAATCGGTGTGGGCGGTGGTGGCGGTCAGCGTGGCGACGGGAGGGGCGATGGGGGTGGTCATATCGGGGGGAGATTCTAACCGCTTGCCACCAGACCGGAGTTTTCCAGAATCTCCGTGCGCGGCGGTTGTTGCGGGGCGAAAGTTTTTCTGGTCCTGATTTGCAGAATTGAAAAAGGTTGCTATCATCCGCACCCCCCAACGGGGAAACGCCCATGAGGGTGTAGCTCAGTGGTAGAGCGCCACCTTGCCAAGGTGGATGTCGAGGGTTCAAGTCCCTTCACCCTCTCTAAAAAGAAAAAACCCAGGTCTTGGCCTGGGTTTTTTTGGCGTGCCAATCACCCTCGACATCCGTGAAGTCAAACCTCGTTTTTATTCGGATCCAGGTGAAGGTCTGGCTTTCGCCCGCCATGTCCCGCGTGCGCGGGCCGTTCTATTTCGTAGGGGCACCTGGATTCGAACCAGGGAC
>CAZVNU010000339.1:2013-2744 GCA_964628335.1 uncultured Phycisphaeraceae bacterium | reverse complement strand
AGGCATCCTGGGCGGCATCTCCTCGGGCGCCAATGTCTGCGCCGCCATCCGGGTGGCGCAAGCCAACCCCGGCAAGGTGGTGGTCACCGTGTCGCCCTCCTTTGGCGAACGCTACCTGTCGACCCCGCTGTTCCAAGAAGCCTGAGCGACCGGCGGCGACCCGCCCAGCAAAAAAGCGCACTCCCGGGGAGTGCGCTTTTTTGTTGGGCGGGTCGCCTCATCCACTTCTCAGTCCTTCTTCTTGAAATCACCGTCGATCACATCGTCGCTACCGCCGTTGCCGGCTTCGCCGCCGGGGGCGCAACCTTCAGGGCCGCAGCCTTCGGCGCCGCAACCGGCCTTGGCGTTGATGGCTTCGCCGATGGCTTGCACTTCCTTGCCAAGGGTGTCCAAGGCGCTCTTGAGCGGGGCCATTTCATCGGCCTTGACGGCGGTTTCCACGCCGGCGATGGCGGATTCGATCTTGCCGCGCACTTCCGAGGAAATCTTGGTGCCGTGCTCTTCCAACTGCTTCTTGGTCTGGAACACCACCTGCTCGGCCTGGTTCTTGAGGTCCACCAACTCGCGCTTGGCCTTGTCTTCGGCGGCGTGGGCTTCGGCGTCCTGCTTCATGCGCTCGACTTCTTCCTTCGACAGGCCGGAGGACCCGTTGATCTCGATCTTCTGCTCCTTGCCGGTCCCCTTGTCCTTGGCGGCCACCGACAAGATGCCGTTGGCATCCAGCGAGAAGG
>CAZVNU010000339.1:0-2003 GCA_964628335.1 uncultured Phycisphaeraceae bacterium | reverse complement strand
ACTGGCCCAGGGTGCGGTTGTCCTTGGCGAACTGGCGCTCGCCTTGCAACACATGGATGGTCACGGCCGGCTGGTTGTCGTCGGCGGTCGAGAACACCTGCGACTTGCTGGTGGGAATGGTGGTGTTCTTTTCGATCAGGTTGGTCATCACGCCGCCCATGGTCTCAATGCCCAGGGACAACGGGGTCACATCGAGCAGCAGCACATCCTTCACGTCACCCTTCAAGACGCCGCCTTGGATGGCCGCACCCAAGGCCACCACTTCGTCGGGGTTGACGGTGCGGTTGGGCTCTTTGCCGAAGATTTCCTTGGCGATTTGCTGCGCCTTGGGCATGCGGGTGGAACCGCCGACCAGCACGCACTCGTCGATGTCGCTGGGCTTGAGGCCGGCATCCTTGAGGGCTTGCAGGCACGGGGCTTTGCAACGCTCGAACAAGTCGGCGCAAATCTGCTCGAACTTGGCGCGGGTGATGGTCACCTGCAAGTGCTTGGGGCCGTTGGCATCGGCGGTGATGAAGGGCAGGTTGACGCTGGTTTCCTGCGCGTTGGAGAGTTCGCACTTGGCGCGTTCGGCGGCTTCCTTCAAACGCTGGAGGGCCATCGCGTCTTTGCGCAGGTCGATGCCTTCCTTCTTGCGGAATTCTTCGGCCAGGAAATCGATCAGCTGCTGGTCCCAGTCGTCGCCACCCAAGTGGGTGTCGCCGTTGGTGGCCAGCACTTCGAACACGCCGTCGCCCACATCCAGGATGGAGATGTCGAAGGTGCCGCCGCCCAAGTCGAACACGGCGATTTTCTCGTTGGTCTTTTTGTCAAGGCCGTAGGCCAAGGCGGCCGCGGTCGGCTCGTTGATGATGCGTTCCACCTTCAGGCCGGCGATTTCGCCCGCTTCTTTGGTGGCATGGCGCTGGGCATCGTTGAAGTAGGCCGGCACGGTGATCACCGCGCGGTCGACCTTTTCGCCCAGATAGTCCTCGGCGACTTTCTTCAATTCGCCAAGCACCATCGCGGAAATTTCCTGCGGGGTGTAGGTCTTGTCCTTGATGTCGACCTTCACCAGTTCGTCGGCGGCGCCGATGACTTTGTAGGGCACCAGTTTTTCTTCGCTGGCCACTTCGCTGTGGCGACGGCCCATGAAGCGCTTGATGGAAAACAAGGTGCCGGTGGGATTGGTCACCTGCTGCTGCTTGGCCGGCTGGCCGACCAAGCGGTCGCCCTTGTCGGTGAACGCCACGATGGAGGGCGTGGTGCGCGCGCCTTGGGTGTTGATGAGCACCTTGGGGGCGCCAGCCTCCATGATGGAGACCACCGAGTTGGTGGTGCCAAGGTCGATGCCGATGATTTTGGAGCTGGACATGGGGAATTCCTTGAAAAGGAGGTTAAAGAACCGGAGGAAAGGGCAACTGCGGCTGATGCCACTCCCTAGGGCAAGGCCCGTGCCAACCCGGAAGACCATAAAACGCCTTGAAAACAAGGCGTTTTAAAATTCAGCGTCACGCGCCTCCCTGTCCATTCTGCCGCTGGGTGGCATTGAGACTGCCATGCTGGCAGCGCCATCCACCCCTTGTTTTCAGCCCTTCAAAGTGCCTAAAAACATGAAAAGCCTCAAAAATGTGGAAAACTATGCACATTTTCTGCATAGGGGGTTGAAAGTCCCTTGAAAACATGCTAAAAATCCGCCCAGCCATCAGGAATGCGGCCAGAACGTCTGGCTGCATATCACGGAAGAACCCACCTTTTCAAGGAGAAAATCATGGCCAAGTCTGCAAAGAAGCCCGTTTCCACCAAGCCCCCCACCAAGGGCCAGTTGCTCGCTTCGATCGGTGAAACCACCGGCCTGAGCCGCAAGCAAGTCAGCTCGGTGTTCGACGCCCTCAACAGCCAAATCAAGGCCAGCCTGAAAGCCCACAAGGCTTTCACCTTGCCCGGTCTGGCCAAGTTGAAGGTCAAAGTCAAGCCCGCCACCAAGGCGCGCAAGGGCATCAACCCCTTCACCAAGGAAGAAG
>CAZVNU010000338.1:0-2759 GCA_964628335.1 uncultured Phycisphaeraceae bacterium | reverse complement strand
CCGAAATAGCGTGCCAGCGTCCCCTCCCTGACGGTCGGGGTTCTTTGACCCGCCACCCTGCCACGGACGACTTCGCTGTCCGTGGCACCCCGATATGCCCGTACGATTCCCCCATGCGCTACGCCCTGATCATCCCGGCTTGGAATGAAGCCGCCACCCTGGCCGACACCTTGCCCGAAATCAAAGCCGCCATGGCGCAAGTTGAAGTCGATGGTTTTGCGGGTGAACTGATCGTGGTGGACAACAACTCCACCGATGACACCGGCGCCGTGGCCACCGCCCTGGGGGCACGGGTGGTGTTTGAGCCGGTCAACCAAATCGCCAAAGCCCGCAATGCCGGCGCCCGCCGGGCGGCGGAATTGGCGGTGGACGCGATGGTGTTCGTGGATGCCGACTCGCATCCGTCGCCGGAATTGCTGGGCATGGCCTTGGCCTTGCTCAAATCAGGCGAGGCCGTCGGCGGCGGCGCGCGGGTGTTGATGGAGCCGCCGCCTTCAGTGGGCTTTCGCCTGGTGCAATGGTTGTGGAATGGCTTTTCGCGCTGGCGCGGCTTGCCGGCCGGCTGCTTTGTGTTTTGCCGCCGCGATGCGTTTGAGGCGGGGGATGGCTTCCCCGAAACCGTCTATGCCTCGGAAGAGATCTGGCTGGGCCGCGCGCTGCGGGCGTGGGGCCGGGCCGACGGCCGCCAGATGCGCATGGAGATCATCCAAGAGCCGCCGATGGTGACCTCCAGCCGCAAACTGGACCGGCCGTGGCTGACGGCTTTTCGCATGTTGGTGTTCGTGTTTTTCCCATGGGCGATTCGCTGGAAAAGATTTTGCGGGCATTGGTATGTTCGGGATTAGTTCATGCGATATGATGCGGCCATGATCGCCCGCATCCATGGCACCCTGCTTGATTTGGAAGGCACCACCGCCTTGGTCGAACTTTCGACCGGGGTGGCGTATGAGGTCATGCTGCCGACTTTTGCCGCCCACCGCTTGGCGGGGGGCATCGGCAAGCCGATCATGCTGTTCACCATCGAGTTTCTGGAAAGCCCCAACCAAGGCTCCACCTTTGTGCCGCGCATGGCCGGTTTTTTGAGCCGCTCCGACCGCGCGTTTTTTGAATTGATGACCACGGTGCAGGGCATCGGTCCGAAGAAGGCGCTCAAGGTGCTGGCCATGGCCCCGGCCAACATCGCCGCCGCCATCGCTGAAAAAGACGCCAAGATGCTGCAAGCCCTGCCGGAGATCGGCAAGAAAATGGCGGAGACCATCGTGCTTGAATTGGCCGACAAGGTGGAGCGCTTTTTGGCCGGCGCCGGGGCGCATGAGCCGGCGGAAATCATCACTCTCACGCCAGCCAAAGGTAAAAAAGTTGCGCCGCTGTCGGCGGAAAAAACCGCGTCCGCCCAAGTGGCCGCGCAAAGCCGGGCGCTGTCCCGCGATGCGGTGGCCGCGTTGGTGGCGCTGGGAGAAAATCCGGTCGGCGCGGTGGACTGGGTCGAGCGCATCATGGCGCAGGAGAATCCACCCGTTGCGGTAGATGCCGTGGTGGCTGCGGTTTACCGCATCAAAGGCAATTAAAGTGCGGGAATTCACGGGTGCGGGGGTAGAATGAAGGCGACGGAGAAACCGTGTTTTTCGCCCGTCTGTCTCACATTTCGCCTCATGTTCCAAAGGAGTTGATCATGATTGAAATCTTCCTGGCTTTGATTGCAGTGGCTGTGTTTGCCTTCATTCTGGGTATTGCCATTCCGGCGATGACCCAGTCGCAGGCGGACTGGGAAACTCCCAATCCGCACTTCACCCGCCGGGTGTTTGGCATGCGGCGTCATGACAAATAAGTGGCGTCGCCGATAGAGTGCGCGGATGAGGAACAAGCTGCTGCTGGTTGTGACGGCCCTCGGGCTTGCCGCGTGCGCGGGCAAGCCGGGGGCTTTGTCGTTGGAGGATGCCAACGCAGCCCCCGTGTGGCGCTACGCCGTGCGTGCCGATGCCAGCGGGGTGCGCCGTGCGTTGGCGGTGGACATGAACAGTGCCGACGAGATGCCGCTGCCCGATGGGCTGTGGTGCCCGCATGGGGCGTTGATTGACTTGGAGCGGGATGGGGAGGGCAAGGTGGTGGGGGCGGTGTCGCGGGCGGAGCCGGTGGTGTACGACGGAGTGGGTTGGGCATCCGATGGGCTGACGGGCATGCTCGGTTTGCGACCCGGGCCAGATTGGATTCCATCCTTTGCCCTTGCGCCTGCGGCCGGTCAAAAGCAGCCGTGGATCGTGATGCGCTGGAGCAAGGAAGGCCAAACCCACTGGGCCATCCTCGAACGCCGCCCCGAAGGCTTGCGCGTGACCCACATGGGCCTCTGGCAAACCGAACACCTCCAATTTCAGCGCCTTGAGCGCCCCGGCCCCGGTTTTGAAAACACATTGATTTTGACCTTCCAGGCCGGCGAAGGCACCCATCACGCTTCCGTGAAGGTGGAGGCCGGTCCGCAAGGTTCCCGGTTGCGCCCGTTGACCCAGGAAGACGCCGGCACCTTGCGCCATTTTTTGCTGCGGGCCACAGCGGCGGAAAAGGCGGTGGTGGAGCCGGTGCTGAAATAACGGCAGGGCTGGCGGGTGATGGAGCGCGGGTGTCCCCACCCGCAAATGCCGCCCGGGGCTCAATGCCCCGGACGGCAAAGAGGTTGCCGACAGGCGTCCGGCGGGCGGCATCGAGCCGTCCGCCGGCTTTGCGGGTGGGGACACCCGCGCTCCAACAAGCCCGTGCGCTGTTGA
>CAZVNU010000337.1:2229-2782 GCA_964628335.1 uncultured Phycisphaeraceae bacterium | reverse complement strand
ACCCGCCAGCCCTGGTCCTGTTTCAGGGTTGGCGCCAAAAAGTAGACGCGGCGGCCCGCCGCGTTCGCTGAAACCCGAACCCAACCCACGCGCACCGAAACACCGGCGCGCATCGCTTCAAAGACCTCTCATCCCACGCGGCGGGCCGCCGCGTCTACTTTTTTCAGAGGGGTTGTGCCCTTGACCCGCCAGCCCTGGCTTACTCCAGTTCCGCCTTGACCGCCTTGGCCCAGATTTCGTAGCCGCCGGCCATCAGGTGGGTGAGGTCGCCGGCCATGACGCCGGGCTTGAAGGTGCCGTCGGGCTGGAGCATGGCCGGCCCCAGGTCGCACAGGACGATCTTCTCGCCTTGCGCCTGGCGCAACTTCACCGCCTCGGCGAGCAGCCCATTGACCTTGGCGAGGGTCGCCCGGCCGGGGTGCGCCGGTGTCCAGCGCGGGAAGACGGCCATCAGCACGATCTTGGCGCCGGGGCATTTCGCGCGCGCGCGGTCGCACACGGCGAGGATGCCGGTGGCGGTTTCCTCCGGCGTGCAGGGGCCGGCGTTTTTCGT
>CAZVNU010000337.1:0-2219 GCA_964628335.1 uncultured Phycisphaeraceae bacterium | reverse complement strand
TGGTGATGAGTGGAGAGCGCCGGTCCTGTGGCGGGGCCGGCGTTTTTCGTCGGCGTGAGGTTGTGGGTGCCGATGCGGCTGACGACCGCCTTGGGGCGGATGCCGTCGAGCTCGCCGTGGTCGAGGCGCCAGAGGACATTCTGCGTGCGGTCCCAGCCGAAGCCGCAGTTGAGCACGCGGTGGCCGGCGAAGGCCTTGGCGGCGGCGGTTTCGCCCACATGCCAGCCGGCCCCGAGCCCCGTCTGCGGCACGCCGCCCCAGGCATGGGTGATGGAGTCGCCGATGAACACGAGATCCGGGTCGAGCACCTTCTGCTCGCGCACGACGGCTTCGTGGCGTGCGTGCCAGTCGTAGCCGCTTTTCTCCAGCTTGGGCACGGGGGCCAGCGTGTCGCCGTTGAGGAAGGCGCGCAAGGGGGCGGCAAGTTCGTCGGTTGGGCCGGAGCCATGCGGCGTTTCCAACGGACGCAGGTCCGCCGTGTGCCCCGAGGTGGCCCAGCGCTTGGCGAAAAGTTGCGCGCCCAGCAGCCAAGGGCCATGGTCATTCTTGGCGGTGGCGAGGAACAGCCGACGCGGTGCCGCGGGCGGCGTGACGGGGGCGTCTTGCTTCGTTTCGTTGAGGATAGGCCGGGTAGATCAGCACGAGGTCGTCCGGCTGCGCGGCGGCGGGCAGGCTTTGCGCCAGCCGCGCCGCCAGGTGGCCGCCGGCGGAGAAACCCATGACGCCAAGCCGCCCGCCATGCAGGCCCAGGTTGCCGGCGTCGCGCCGCAGCAATTCCCACGCCGCGCGCGCGTCGGCCAGCGCGCGCAGGCGCACGGCCGCCGGGCCGCCGGCTGCGACCGGGTATTCCAGGATGGCCGCGTCGAAACCCTGCGCGTTGAGGAAGGCCCCCGTCTGGACGCCTTCTTTTTCAACGGCCAGGATGCCGTAACCGCCGCCGGGGAACACCAGCACCGTGCCGCGCGGCGCCTTGGCCCGCGTGCGCATCAGGCGCAGGACCGGTGCCTTGAACTCACGGATGCGCCCGTCGGCCCCGACGGGATTGCCCGCGGCGCGCGGCGCGCCGTCGAGCGAGACCCACTCGGCGGCGCGCGCATCCGGGCGCGGCGCGGAAGCGTGGCAGGCGGCGAGGGCGAGCGGGAGAAGGAGGGCGGCGGTGGGCGGCAGGAGTTTCCTCATGGGGACATGAACTTTTTTGGAAGTGAGGTCTGGATGCGCAGTGGACGCCATTTTGCTTCATCCATTACATCCGGGGAGGGCAAGAAGAGGTAGGATTCCGCGGCGCCGCATGAAAAATGAAGCCTTATTCCAGGAAGGCGCATGTCAGGCCTTGCCGGCGCGTCATCTCACCCCGAACAGCCCGCCCCTTTTCTGCTTGGACCCCTCTTGATGCGCATCCCTTCCCTCGTCCTGCTGCTGGCCACCGGCCTGTGCGCCTGCCAAAACACCCCCGCCGCGTCGGGCGCCTTTGACCCGGCGGCCCCGGTGCCGCCCCGCGAAGGCATCGAGTGGTGCGACGCCTGGAGCCAGCCGTCGGAAAAGAACGACCTGCCGCGCGTGCTGCTCATCGGCGACTCCATCTCCAAGGGCTACCACGCCGCCGCCCGTGCGCAGTTGGCGGGCAAGGCCCATGTGGACCGCCTGTCCCTTTCCTACGGCATCGGCGACCCTATCTTGGTCGACACCATCCTGGCGCAGGTGCGCCACCGCAAGTTCCGGGTCATCCACCTCAACAACGGCCTGCACGGCGTGGCCTATTCGGCGGCGGACTACGAGAAGGGCATGCGCCGGCTGATCGTGGAGATCCAAAAGGCCAATCCCGGCGCGACCTTGGTGCTGGCCACCTCCACCTTCGTGTTGCCCGGTTATCCGGGCATGAGCCGCCAAACCATCGCCGACCGCAACGCCGTCGTGGCCAAGCTGGCCCAGGAATTCCACCTGCAGGTGGACGACCTTGCCGCCGTCACCCGCGACCATCCGGAGTTCTATGTCGGCGACAAGATCCACTACAACGGCAAGGGCTGTGACGCCCTGGGCAAGCAGGTCGCGGAGAATGTCGCACCGCTTTTGACGGGGAAGTGAAGGGGCGGACGATGTATGCTTGCCAAAAGACCTCCCCGCAGGCAGGGCTGGCGGGTCAAGGAACCCCGCCACGACCTTCGGTGCGTCATGCCGCGCCTCTTCAAAGCGGCGTCGTGCCGCCGCACGCCACACCATGA
>CAZVNU010000336.1:0-2787 GCA_964628335.1 uncultured Phycisphaeraceae bacterium | reverse complement strand
CCTTGATGGCGTTGATGGTGTCGCCGCCCGCATTCGCCAGGCCCAGAATCTGGGCCTTGGAATTTTGCGCCTGCAGCAAGAAGCTGGAGAAGTCCGAGGCATTCAACGGGTGACGCACGCTGCCCTTGATCGTGCCGCCCTTGGCCTTGACGGCGTAGTCGCCGATGGCTTTTTCAATGTCGGCCAACCCCAGGTCTTCGGCATTGCGCAGGATGGGGACGACCAAACCCTTGCCGCCACCAATGGCGATGCCCACATCGTGGTATTTTTTGTAGATGATGTCTTCGCCGCGAATTTCAGCATTGACGCTGGGGAACAGTTTCAAGGCTTCAACCGTGGCGCGCACGAAGAAGGACATGAAGCCGAGCTTGATGCCGTGCTTGGCGACGAAGCGGTCCTGGTTGGCGGCGCGCAGTTCCATCACGGTGGTCATGTCCACTTCGTTGAAGGTGGTCAGCAAGGCGGCGCTGGATTGGGCTTGCAGCAGGTTGCGAGCGATGGCGCGGCGCATGGGGGTCATGCGCACCACTTCTTCGGCGCGGTTGCCGGCGGCGGCGCAGGCGTTGGCAGCGGGTGCTGCCGGCGTTACCGGCGCCGCCGGGATGGCGGTGAAGATGCCGGACTTGCCGACCACATCTTCCTTGAGCAGGCGGCCGCCGGGGCCGGAGCCCTGGAAGTCGCTGGGCTTCAAGTTCTGCTCAGCCAGCACGCGGGCGGCGGCGGGCATCACTTTCTGTTCGCTGGCGGCGCTCTTGTCGGCTGCCGGCGCGGCGGCGGCTGTTGCTGCCGGGGCCGCTTTGCCGGCGCTGGCGCCGACTTCGATCAGGGCGATCACATCGCCCACCTTGGCGGGCTTGCCCACCGCCACCACGATCTTGGTGACCACGCCGGCCACCGGCGAGGGCAGCACCTGGTTGACCTTGTCGGTCAGGAGTTCGACCAGATCCTGGTCGACTTTGACCTGGTCGCCTTCTTTGATTTTCCAGCCGCCGATTTCAACTTCGGTGACCGATTCGCCTACGCTGGGGACTTTGAGTTCAAATGACATGGTGTGTGGGGTGAGGGGAATATGTGAAAAGCGGGTTCAAGGAGGATCGGGGTTATTTCTTGGCGCCGGCCTTGGCCAGTTTGGCGCCTGCCGCGTTGGCGTTGGGCAGCACATCCGCGAACAGGCTGCACTGCACGGCCACGCCGTTTTCGGGGTCTTGGTCGGTGGAGCCGAACACCATGTTGAGCAAGCGCTCTTGCTCCAGTTTATGGGCTTTGTTCGAACCGGTGGCCGGGCTGGCCGACGGGCGTCGGCCAAGGCCATGCAGCGGCAAGGTCCCGATGCGGCCAGGGAATTGCTGGTGGACAAAGGACCATGCCCCTTGGTTGAGCGGTTCGTCCTGGACCCACAGCACCTCGGTGGCGTCGGCATATTGGCCGATGGTCTTGGCCAGTTGCGCCTTGGGGAAGGGGTAGAGTTGCTCGACGCGGACGAAGGCCATGTCGCCACGCTGTTCGGTCTTGCGGCGTTCGTCCAACTCGTAGTAGATCTTGCCGCTGCACAGGCAGACACGCTTGACCTTTCCGGGATCGGCCACGCCGACATCGGCGATCACGCGTTGGAAGGCGCCATTTTCGATGTCATCGAAGGAACTCACGGCACCGGGATGGCGCAGCAGGCTCTTGGGGCTCATCACGACCAGGGGTTTGCGCCATTTGCGCAGCACTTGGCGGCGCAGAAGATGGAAGATTTGCGCCGGGGTGGTCGGTTGGCAGACTTGGATGTTGTCTTCGGCGCACAATTGCAGGAAGCGTTCCAATCGGGCGGAGGAGTGTTCGGGCCCCTGTCCCTCGTAGCCGTGGGGCAGCAGCATGGTGATGCCCGAAACGCGGTTCCACTTGCTTTCAGCCGAGCAGATGAACTGGTCAATGATGACCTGGGCGCAATTGGCGAAATCGCCGAATTGGGCCTCCCACGCCACCAAGCCGTTGGGCATGTCCAGTGAATAACCGTATTCGAATCCCAATACGCCCGATTCGTTGAGCGGGGAATTGAAGATTTCAACCGTGGCTTGGCCGGGGGACAGGGTTTGCAGCGGGAAGGACTTCCCCCCGGTTTGGGCGTCATGTTGCACCGCATGGCGATGGGTGAAGGTGCCCCTCTGGGAATCCTGGCCGGTGATGCGCACCGGGTGCCCTTCAAGCGCAAGCGAGCCGATGGCCAATGCCTCGGCGGCTCCCCAATTCAGCGGCTTGTTGCCGGCGGCCACCTCGTTTTTCTCCTTCCATTGGCGCCGCAGGGTGGGGTGCAGGTTGAATCCTTCGGGCAAGGCCATCAGTTTGCCGAGGATGTCCCGCTGCCGATCCGCCGGAACTCCGGTGGCCGGCTCGTCGTCGCCGCGCTCGGGGCCGCCGTAGTAGTTGCTCCATGCGCCCTTGAGGGAGTCCGGTTTGGCGATTTTGGTGTCGGCTGCGGCTTCCGCCAGTTCTTTTTCCAAGGCTTCCAGGCGGGCTTTTTCAATCGCTTCGGCGTCGGCGAGCGACACCTGGCCCAGTTTGAGGAGGTTGTCGCGGTAGGACTCGAGCACCCGCTTGCGGGCGTCGATCTTGGCATACATCTCGGGTTGGGTGTAGCGGGGTTCGTCATTTTCGTTGTGGCCGCGCTTCCTGAAGCAGTGCATGTCGATGAACACATCGCGTTTGAATTTCTGGCGGAATTCCATCGCCACCGCCACCGCTTGCGCCACCGCTTCGGGATCCTCTCCGTTGACATGGAAAATCGGGCTTTGCAACATGCGC
>CAZVNU010000335.1:0-2806 GCA_964628335.1 uncultured Phycisphaeraceae bacterium | reverse complement strand
CCCCTCCCTGACGGTCGGGGTTCCTTTTCAAAGGGATGACGCGCGTGACCCGCCAACCCTGGGGCTCGTTGTATGGATGGCGCCATGGGCGCCGGTGTTCCCTACAATCCTCCCCATGCGTCATCCCCTTGCTTTTGTGCTGCCTTTGCTGCTTGCGCCCCTGCTGATGCTGGCTTCCTGCGCCAAAGAGGAAGAAACTCCGGTGGTGGTGCGGTCGGTGCCCGAATTGTCGGCCGAGCAAAACACCATGCTGGCGGATTGCCAGGACCACACCCGGGTGTTCGACGAGGCCGGTTTGTACGCCCTGCTCAAGGCTTCGGTGGAGTGGCCGCGCGATGCGTGGGGCGGCACGACGCGATTGCAGGTGCGAGAGACGGTCAATCCGGTGTCCAAGGAGAAAACCAGAAAGCTGCTGGTGGAGTCCGAGCCGGCCAAGCACCGCGGCGAGGCGACGCTGATCGAGGGCACCTTGATCGCCATCCAGGACGGCGTACCGGGCAGCCCCAGCGGCACCCTGTCGCGGCCCGATCCGCGCTGGGGCGGCTCGCTCAGCGGCTGGGTGGTGCGCATCGGCCGCACCCAATACGACCCGCAGGCGATGGTGTACTTCCCTTCCGACGGGCGGCCGATGCCGCAGGTCCGGCGCGGCAGCAAGGTGCGCATCGCGGCCCGCTTCTACAAGGTGTACACGGCCGAGGGGTACATGGACGATCCCAAGAACAAAGGGGTGCTGGTGCGCACCGGCCGTGAAGACGCCTTTTGCGCCTTTGTGGCCGGGCCGGTGGAACTCAGGTCCGCCGGGCTGGGCGATGTGTCGCCGATGACCCAGGTGTTCGCCCTGATCGTGCTGATCGCCATGGCGTTCGGCGGCATCTGGTTCATCAAATCCTACATGAAGAGTTCGGCCGAAAGACGGGGGTTCAAGAGCCCGTCGCAGCGTTGGCTGGAGCGGTTGGACCGCGAGAGGTCGGAAGAGAGGGCGGAAGAGGGGGCGGAGGAGGAGGGCGGAGAGGACCTGCCCGACGACCCGGCCGAAGCGCTGGAGAAACTCGGCGGAGGAAAGTAGACGCGGCGGGCCGCCGCGTTTACCGCAGAACATCTCAACAACAACGCACGCCGACTTTCGGCGCGCGTTGTTTTCATCTCTGTTTCCAGGCCACGCGGCGGGCCGCCGCGTCTACTTTTACAATCATCACCCATGCCCACCATCACCCTCACGCTGCCGCATCATCGCTACGACATCTTGGTGGAGCCGGGCGCCTTGTCCAAATTGGGCGAACACCTGCGCCCGCTGGCGTCCAACCACAAGGCCGGGCTGGTGGTTGACGATTCCGTGGCGGCCCACGGCGACCTGGCGCAGGCGTCACTGGCACAGGCCGGCTACGGCGTGACGCGCTCGGCGTATCAGGCCAGCGAAGAGAACAAGAACCTCTCCGCCGTCGAATGCATTTTGGATGACATGCTGGAAGCCCGCTTCGAGCGCGGCAGCCCGCTGGTGTCCGTCGGCGGCGGCATCACCGGCGATGTGGCCGGCTTTGCGGCGGCCGCCTGCCTGCGCGGGGTGCCCTTCGTGCAGTGCCCGACCACCTTGCTGGCGATGGTGGATGCCTCGGTGGGGGGCAAGACCGGCGTCAATGCGTCCCAGGGCAAAAACTTGATCGGCGCCTTCCATCAGCCGGTGCTGGTGGTGTGCGACATCTCCACCCTTGACACCCTGCCCGACCGTGAATTGCGCTGCGGGCTGGCTGAATCGGTCAAGCATGGCGTGATCCGCAAGCCGGCGCTGTTCGCTTGGATGGAAGCCCACGCCCGGCAGATCCTGCACCGCGACCACACCCTGCTGACCGAGTTGGTGGCGCGCAATGTGGCGATCAAGGCCCATGTGGTGGAAGCCGACGAAAAGGAGGCCGGCGAGCGCGCCCACCTCAACTTCGGCCACACTTTTGCCCATGCCATTGAAAATGTGGCCGGCTACACCACCGATTTCAAACATGGCGAGGCGGTGGCCCTTGGCATGGTGGCGGCCACCCGCCTGGCGGTGGATGCCGGCCGCTGCGAGGCGCCCTTGCTGGCCCGTCTGGAAAAATTATTGGTGGCCCTTGAACTGCCGGTGCGCTGGCCGGCAGGCAAAGCCTTGCCCACCGAAAAACTGATGGCGGCGATGGGGTCCGATAAAAAGGTCAAAGACGGCCAAGTGCGGCTGATTCTGCCCGACGGCATGGGCAGGGTGTCGATCGTCAAAGACACGCCGCGGGCCGCCGTGGAGCAGGCTTGGGGCGCGTTGGTCTGAGCCCGGCCAGTCCGGCATTTTTTTCATGAAAAAAACATTAGGTCTCTACGGTCTTCCAGTTCTACACTTGCCACCTTTCTTGCCAGCCTGTCCCCGTCCGCGCCCGTTTGCCAACCGCCTGTCACGCATCATCCATCCTTGGAGAGTCCATGAGCCAGCAACCCGTCGTCAGCGATGTCGAAGCCATCAACGAACTTCGCGAAACCTATGCCCGCATCCGCTCCGAAGTGGGCAAGGTCATCCACGGACAGGAGGATGTGGTCGAGAAACTGGTCATCTGCATCCTGGCCCGTGGTCATGCGCTGCTGATGGGGGTGCCGGGCTTGGCCAAGACCCTGATCGTGCGCTCTCTCTCCGAGGTGATGTCGCTGGATTTCAACCGCATCCAGTTCACGCCCGACCTGATGCCCTCGGACATCACCGGCACCGAAATTCTGCAGGACTCCGATGTGCCCGGCAAGCGCGCCTTTGAATTCGTCAAGGGCCCGATTTTCGCCAACATCATCTTGGCCGACG
>CAZVNU010000334.1:0-2808 GCA_964628335.1 uncultured Phycisphaeraceae bacterium | reverse complement strand
CATCCCACGCGGCGAGCCGCCGCGTCTACTTTTTTCAGCGGGATGACGCGCGTGATCCGCCAGCCCGTCCGGGGCATTGACCCGCCAGCCCTAGTCGCGGCTCCTTACATCAGGCAAAGCGCAAATTCCGCGCCCGGTTCCGCCTTGCGGTAAACCAGATCGCCGCCCATCTCGCGCGCCAGCCGGCGGCACAAGGCCAACCCCAATCCCACGCCCGGCGCATTGCCGGCCGCCTCTTTGTCGCTGCGCGAGAAGGGGGTGAACAGCCGCTTTTGCATCACGGGGTCGAGCCCCGGGCCAAAGTCGCGCAGGGAAATGCAGAGTGTGCGCTCACGCGCCCTGAGCGCAAGCTCAGGGAAAAACAAGCCTCCGCTTGCTGGATGTGGATGCTGCTTTTCCCCTGAGCTTGCGCTCAGGGCTCGTGAGCGAAAGTTTGGCGTCTCTTCCACGCTCAGTATCAGTCGCCTGTCCTGCGCCGTCACCGCGTACTTGCCGGCGTTGTCCACCAAATTGAGCAGGATCTGCTCGACGGTGGCGCAGTCGGCCCTGACCGTGGCCGTTCCGTCGTGGGGCGCCACTTCGAGCATGAAGCCCGCCCGCTCAGCCCGTTCGCGCAGGCGCTCAAGCGCGGGAGCCAGCAATTCATCCACCGTTTGCGCCTTGGGCACGGGCTTGCCGCGGCCGCGCTCCAGGCGGGCATAGGAGAGGACATTTTCCACCAGGTGCGACAGGCGTTCGGCCTCGCGGGCCAGCACGGCGGTGTAGCGCGCGCGGTCGGTTGTTTCCGGCGCGGCTTCCAGCAAATCGGTGTACAGGCGGAAGGTGGTCAAGGGCGTGCGCAACTCATGGGTCATGGTCGAGACGAACGCGGCGCGCCGCTCCGACAAGGCCAGGGTGCGGGCCAAGAGCAAAGCCACCGCGCCAAGGGCAATCAAGAGGGTGGCGCCGGCGCTGGAAACCGCGAAGCGGGTGGGGGTCCACACGGCATTGAACACCGGCGCGTCATTGGGCTCGAAACGCAGGGGCAACGCGGCCAAAGTGCGCGCCAGGTTGGGCGGCGGCGAGGCGTATTCGGGCAGCAATTGTCCTTGGGGGAAATCGCTGCGCACCAAGGCCAGCAATTCATCGGCCACGGCGGCGGTGTCGAACCGCACGCCCTGCACGCATTCGTAGCCGGGCGCGCCGATGCGCCGGGCCAGGATCAATGCGTTGTCCTGGACCAAAACGGTCAGGGGGTTGACGGCGGCGGTGTCGCGGGTTGTGGCATTGGCGTTTTCCCCGCCCAAAGCCTGCCCTTGATCGGATTGCAGGTTGAGGACAATGGCTTGCTGCGCGGCTTTGCGTTGGCTGAAAGAGTTGTCCACTTGCGCTTGAATTTGCGCTTCGGCATTGCTGTAGCCGTAATTGCCGGCGCGGTCCACCGGCGCGATGAAAGGCGCGGACTCCGCGGCGCTTGGCGCCGGCGCGCTGGCTGGCGCCGGCAATCGCCTGGCCAGGTCGGCCAACGGCGCGGCGGGAGCGGCGGGCTCATGCCGGCGGTCCTCGGCGGCATCGGGGCGGGCTTCTGCTTGGGCCGCTTGCGCTGCTCCTTTGGATTTGGCGAAGGCGATTTTTTCGGAGAAGTAGCGGTTTTTGCTTTGTTCTTGGACGGGTTCGGCTTGGGCCGCTTGGGCCGCTTGGACGCCGGGGGCCGGCGCAGAGCCGGCGCGGGAATCTTGGGAACGCGGGCTTGCGGGCCCGCTGTTTTTCGCTTGTACTTTGTCTTCTTTCAAATCTTCAGAGCGGGCTTGCAAGCCCGCGCTCCCAGGGGGGAGGGTCGGCTTTAGCCGACCTTGTAATTGAGGGTCGGCTAAAGCCGACCCTCCCTTGGCCAACGCCGCGAATTCCTCCGGCCTTCTGGCCGCTTCGCGCGCCACCATCGCCGAGGCGGCGGCATCCATGCGCCACAGCGCGCCCTGCACTTTTTGTTCCCACAACGCATCCACCCCGGCGCGCTGCTCGCGCGCATCCTGCCGCCACACGGTGGCGCCCAGAAAACCGGCGGCCAGCAAAATGAGGGTCGAAACGACGGTGAACGAAAGCCAGGTGGAGCGGGGGGTCATGGTGCAATTTCCAACAGATAGCCTTTGCCATGCACGGTCTTGATCGCGCCCTCGCCCAGTTTTTCGCGCAGACGCATCACGCAGACATCGACGGTGCGGGTTTCCGCCCCGCTGATGCCTTCGATGCGCCAGACGCGGGCCAGGAGTTCATCGCGGCCGATGGCCCGGCCCGGGTGGGCGGCCAAGTAGCGCAAGAGTTCGACTTCGCGTTCAGACAGGGTGGCGCTTGCGCCATCACGCGGGCGGCAGGCGCAAGTTTGCAAATCAACCATGGTGCCATTGGCAAAAGAAAGTTGCGCCACCGGGTGCGCCCGCTCCGGGCTGCGGCGCAGCACCGCATCCACCCGTGCCAAAAGTTCGCGCAGTGAAAAGGGCTTGACCACATAGTCGTCGGCGCCGCCGGAGAGCCCGCGCACGCGGTCGGCCTCGGTGCCGCGCGCGGTGAGCATGATGACCGGCAGGGTCGGCCGCTCGCGGCGGATGTGGGCCAAAACACTGATGCCGTCCTGCTTGGGCATCACCACATCCAGCAGCACCAGGTCCACCTCGTTTTCCAACGCCACCCGCAGGCCGGCGTCGCCGTCGGCGGCTTCCAGCGGGGTATGGCCGACCATGCGCAACGCATCGCAGACGCCGGCGCGGATGGCGCCGTCGTCTTCGACAATCAGGATGCGGCGGGGGGTGGGCATGGGGATGGGGGATGGGG
>CAZVNU010000333.1:0-2816 GCA_964628335.1 uncultured Phycisphaeraceae bacterium | reverse complement strand
TTCAAAGACCTCTCATCCCACGCGGCGGGCCGCCGCGTCTACTTTTTTCAGAGGGATGACGCGCGTGACCCGCCAGCCCTGCAAATGCCGTTTGTCCCTTCCCAACGCGTCGGCGCAGGCGTAGACTCCGGCTTTTATCCAGCCTCCATTGATTGACCCATGCGCCATCCCGCCTTTGCCACAGCCATTTTGCTTCTGTTCCCCTTGGTGGTTCCGGCATGCGCCTGGCTGCCAGCCCCGGCCGCTTTGGCCACGCGGCCGGTGGCGTATGTGGATGGCCGGGCCATCCTCAAGACCATTGAAACCGAGTTGCCGGCCGTGGCCAGGCAGGGGGCTGCCATTGAGGTGTTGCGCCAGGAGTGCGGCCGGCTGAAAGTGGCGGCGCGCAGCCTGCCGCCGGCGGTGCGGCCCTCAACCCCGCTTTCGCCGCAGGGGGTGTACGAGCGCAACCGCCGGGGGGTGATGATCGTGGCCGGGGTGTTCGATTGCGGCCGCTGCAGCCGCCACCATGCCGATGCGGCTTCCGGCTTCATGATTTCAGAGGATGGTTTGATGGTGACCAACCACCATGTGGTGTGCGGCAAGAAAAACCTGGCCATGGCCGCGATGGATTGCGATGGCGTGCTTTACCCCATCCAATCGGTGGTGGCGGTGGACCCGGCCGCCGATGTGGCCATCGTGCAGTTGGCCGGCAAGGGGTTCGCCGCCCTGTCGGTGCGGGCCGATGAGCCGGTGGGTGCGCCGGTGACGGTGATCAGCCATCCGGAGTCGGGTTTTTGGACCGTGACCACCGGCATCGTGTCGCGTTATTTCGTGTTCCCGCCCGGCGGCGGCGCCAGGGTGAAAGACCCGTCGTCCGGCCCGGTTGCCTGGCGGCGCATGTCGATCACGGCCGACTATGGCGGCGGCTCGTCCGGGGCGCCGGTGTTCAACGCCTTTGGCGAAGTGGTGGGGTTGGTCTCCGCCACCCATGCCATCAATGCGGTGGTCGGCAACACCGACGCCAACCATGCCCGCACCGAGGCCCAAATGGTGGTGAAAATCACCGTGCCGGCCGAGCACATCCTGCGGTTGCTGGCCGGCGACAAGCCGGCGGCCAGGCGGTGAAACCGGCGGGGCGCATTTTTTACGCCGGCAACAGGCTGTGCAGCCAACTTTGCGTCCGCGTGGCGAACGCTTGCACGCTGTGGCACGACTCAACCCGCGCGCGGCAGGCGGCGCGGTCGATGCCGCCAAGCCTGCCCACCGCCGCCACCGCGCCGGCCACATCATCGGGCGCGACCACAAAGCCGGTCAGGCCATCGGTCACGGTTTCGCCCGGGCCGCCGCGCCGGTAGGCGATCACCGGCACGCCGCAGGCCATGGCCTCGATGGCCACATTGCCGAAAGCCTCCACCCATTTGGGCGTCATCAGCAGCGCTTGGCAGCGGCCAAGGCCGGCCTGCAATGCTGCGGTGGGCAAAAAGCCCTGATATGCAACGCGGGCTGCGGGGTGGGCGGCGCACACGCGCTGCCAATAGGTTTCGTCCTGCATCAAACCCCAGACTTTGAGTGGTTTGCCGGTGCCGGCAGCGATGGCCAAGGCGTCTTCCAGCCCTTTTTCGGGTGCGATGCGGCCGACAAAGCCAAGCGTCTGGTCGTGGCTTGGGCAAAAGGTGTAATCCGCCACTTCCAGGCCGCTGCCGAGCACCTCAAAACAGCCGCCGATGGCGCCGAAGGTTTGCGCCTGCGCCCGGGTGTGCACCGCCACCGACCCGGGCCGGCTTTGGGCCGCGCCGGCGATCAGGTGGTCCATGGTCGGGTTGAGCGAGCCCATGCTCACCAAATGGGCCACCGGAATGCCGAGCGTCTGCGCCAGTTCAAACGGCAGTGCGTCATAGGCCAGATTCACCACCACCTCAAAGCGGTGTTGCTCGGCGGCGATCCAGCGCCACATGCGGGCCAGCACGGCATCCGGCGCCAGGGCGGGGGGCGTTTCCGGCCCGAGTTCCTGCATCAGGGGCTGCCATGTGCCGGGAACCCCATGCACCGGTACCCCGGCCAGGGCCGAACCCAGCGGCGCCACCACCTCCACCGCATGGCCCAGTCGGGTCAGCCCCGATGCCAGGTTCTGCGCCGTCCACTCGACCCCGCCGCCCAAGCCGGATCCCAACGGCCCCACCGGGGTGGAGGCCAACACAATGCGCAACGGGTGGGCGGCAGACATGCGGTAAGCATAGGGTTGGAGCGGCCGCGCCAAAAAAGTTTGCCACGCCCCTTGGGACGGGGTAGAGTCTGCCCCGGTTCTGAATGGATCGCAGGATCCTCCTCCGTGGGTCGGCCGCCGCCGATTGTCCATCATGCGCAAGTCCCCCCTGCCCTTGGTCATTTGTTCCAGCGTGGGCGCCGCGTTGCTGTGGGGTCATTTCGCCTACCGCTTGTACCTGTTTATCCACGATTACAACCAGCAGCCCGGCTTGAATCATGTGGCGGACGGCACCTTCACCGCCATGTATGTGGCCGCCGGCATCAGCGGCGCCCTGGCGATCGTGGCGGCCTTTTTGTACCAGTCGGGCAAGGATCGTTTCATGGCCTCCGTCGTGGGGTGGATCAATTTCCTGGTGATCTGGGGTTTCATGGAATTGCACCGGGTCGGCGCCTTGGTGGAGTATTCGGAGTGGGCCAAGGGGCAGGGGTGAAGTTCAGCCATGCGGCTGCGCCCCGCATGGCCCGGTGAATGCGTGGGGTTTGTCCTTGAAGAAAAGTTGACGCGCCCATGTGATTCAGGGCTGGCGGGTCACGCGCGTCATCCCTTTGAAAAGGAACCCCGACCGTCA
>CAZVNU010000332.1:0-2839 GCA_964628335.1 uncultured Phycisphaeraceae bacterium | reverse complement strand
CTTATCGCCGCCATCTGCAACATGCAGAGAGGGGAATTGGGTTAGAGGTCTAATGTTGTATGCCTTGGCAATCAGCAAATCCACCGGATGCAACACCCGCAAAGAGCCGTGGAGTGGTTGGCTTTCCGCAATCAGGGCTTGCGACCTGCTCGCTGAAAAGCCGTAGACCGTGGTGAACAAATCCACCGGCGCGGAATCCTTGCCCTTGGGGGTGAAGATGGCCAACTGCCCGTCTGCCGGAGAAGTGGAGCGGATGACTTTACCCCACGGCTTCAAGCGATCCAGCATCTTGGCATCCACAATCAGGGCGTCCGTGTCTTTGCTGGTGAAGGGGCCAAGGTCGACCAGTTCCGGGTGTTTGGCAAGGTAGCGGTCAGCCCAAAAATAAACGGCCTGTCCGCCAAACAGGGCCGCATCGGTTCCGGCTTTGCTCAATGCCTCCAAACCGGGCCGATGCTCCGGGGAGAAGGCTGCTTTGGGAAATTCACCGTCCATGGCGCAACTTCAAAGGGATGCTGCTTGCCCACCCCGGCTGAAATGCGCCATTTTCCGCTTGCGCCTGCGCCCGGCTGATTTTGCCAGACGACACCCGCACGGCCTGCACATGGCGGGCAGCGGCTTTCTCGGAGGAGCGTTGGCGCAAAAGGGAAGGTGCGGACATGGCGGCATTGTAGTCCGTGGAATGCCGGCATTCAAACCTTGGAAAGGACGGTCAGAGTTGGCGGGTCGGTGTGGCACGGGCGTCCCGCCCGTGTGTTGAATGCGGTGCGCTTCGCGGCGCGATGAGGAACAGCCTTTGGCAAGGCATGCGCGCAGGGCTGACGGTCGGGGTTCCTTTTCAAAGGGATGACGCGCGTGACCCGCCAGCCCTGTGAGTTCCCGCGCGAGACTCCATTCTTTCGCCGCCGACTCTATCCTACCCCCATGCCCGACACCTTCCGCATCGCCGATCTGATCTTCAAGGACCACTGGCTCGAAGTGCCCCTGGATTACCGCAACCCCCAGGGGCCGACCCTGCGCATTTACGGCCGCGAGGTGGTGCTGCGGAAAAAGGTGGCCGATGAAAAATTGCCGTGGGCGGTGTTTTTCCAGGGCGGCCCCGGATTTGAAAGCCCGCGCGTGCTTGGCAAAAGCGGCTGGTTCAAGCCGGTGCTGGAAAGTTACCGCCTGTTCCTGCCCGACCCGCGCGGCACCGGCCGCTCGTCGGGGCTGAGTGCGCGCGAGGTGGCGGCCTTGGGCGACGCGGTGGCGCAAGCGGAACATGTGCGCCATTTCCGCCAGGACAACATCGTGCGCGATGCCGAGGCCTTCCGCGCCAAGCTCACCGGCGGCAAGCCGTGGCTGGCCATCGGCCAGAGTTTCGGCGGCTGGTGCATCGCCTCCTACCTGTCTTTTTATCCCGAGGGACTCTCCGGCGCGGTGCTGTGCGGTGGCATGCCGCCGGTGGGTTGGGCGGTGGACGATGTCTATCGCGCCACTTACCCACAAGCGGAAAAAGCCACCCGCGACCTGTACGCGCGCTTCCCCGCGCTGCAAACACAGTTTGCCGGTTTGGCCGCCATGCTGGCCAAAACTCCCGCACCGCTGCCGCGCGGCGGGGTGTTGTCGCTGCGCGGCCTGCAGCACCTTGGCCTGCAACTCTACCGCGGCCAAGGCGCCGAGGCGCTGCAATACCTGCTTGAAAAAGCCTTCCCCAGCGGCAATGACGCCGCGCCGGTGCTGACCGACGCGTTTTTGTACGCGGTGGAAACGATCCTTGGCGGCTTTGCCACCAACCCGTTTTTCCTGGTGCTGCACGAGGCGATCTACGCCGACGGCCCGGGACTGGCCACCGGTTGGTCTGCGCAGCGCGTGCGCGCACAGTTCCCGCAGTTCGATGCTTTCGACGGCGAAACCTTGCTGCTGACCGGCGAACACATGTTCCCCTGGATGGCCGACGAATTCCCCGGCGCCGCGCCGCTCAAGGGCGTGGCGGAATTGCTCGCCGCCAAACAAGACTGGGAGCCTTTGTACGACGCGGCGCGCCTGCAAAACAACCGTGTGCCGGCGGCCGCCATCATCTATCACGACGACCTGTGCGTGGCCTACGACTACTCCCATGATTTCTCCAAACGGCTGGGCGGCCTCAAGCGCTGGATCACCAGCGAATACGCCCACGACGGCATCGGGGTGGATGGCGAGCGTATCATGACCCGGCTGCTGGGCATGGTCGAAGGCGATGTGGCGTCGTATTGACCACCCAAGCGCGCGTTTTTACCCGGCCGGCGTCATTCCGGCGTCTTTCAAGCGTCACATCCGGACTCCATCATGAATACCCATCCAACGACCCTTTGCCGCTCCACTTTCCTGTTTGCCGCCCTCGTACCGGCCTGGCTGCCGGGCTGCACGGCGTCTGACAGCGACTCCAAAAGCGCTGAGAAAGCTGCGCCCCAGGCCGTCGCACCCGCCCAGCCGGCACCTGCCGTTTCGGCCGCCAAGGCGCCGGCGATCAACACGGGCATCGACTTCTCCTGGCGCCAGCACGAAGGCGACTTCCCCAAGGACAAGCCAGGCTACCTCATCCTCACCACCGAAGACGCCCTGCGCTGGTCCAAGATGCTGCCGGAATTCGTGAAGCAGAAGGAGGCGATGGGCTTCCATGTCTATCTGGCCACCGAGAAGGACTACGGCACCGGCAAGACCGGCAACGCGCAGGCGGCGCAAGTGCGGGCGTGGATGCGCGAATTCAACAAGCGCGCCGGCCTGAAGTACGCGCTGCTCATCGGCAACAGCAGCCGCGGCAGTTCCAACCTGCCCTCGCCCACCATCCCCGACGGTGAAAAGGGCGGCATGGAGGAGG
>CAZVNU010000331.1:0-2840 GCA_964628335.1 uncultured Phycisphaeraceae bacterium | reverse complement strand
CTGATTTGCTGCTGCGCCAACCGGAATTGGCCCATGATGAAGACGAAGCCCTTGGCGTCGCCAGGCAGGCCGCCTTCCTGGGCGCGCGCGCCGCCGCCACCGGGCAACTCTCGCGCCATGAATTGGCCCTCATCCGCGACAGCCTGGCCTTGGCCACCGCGCGCCGGGGCCATGTGCAGGAAGCCATCGCGCTGTACCAATCGGTGCTGGATGTTTACCCCACCCCCCAAGCCCACCTGCACTTTGGCCAACTGCTGGCCGCGCAAAGCCGCCACGGCGAAGCCCGCAACCACTACCGCACAGCCGCCGAATCGGCCGAAGCCACCGGCCTGAAAACCCTGGCCGCGCACGCCCGCTGGCTGGAAGACCCCGCCAGTTTCAAGACCAACCTGCGCTATGCGGTTGAATTGGCCGACCTCCAGCCCGCACAAGCCAAGCCGCTGGCCGAAACCTGCCTGGCGATCACCAAAAACCAACCGGCCGACCCCATGCTGCTGGCCGAAGGCATGCGGCTGCTGGCGCGCCTGTGGCCCGCCACCGCGCCGGGCGACAGCCGGCCCCAAGGTTTGCGGATGGCCGAAACCCTGGCCAAGCAAGGCGTCGACCAGCAGGGCGCATCCGCCCAATGCCGCCTGCTGCTGGCCGTGGCCAAAGCCAATCTGGGCGATGCCGACTGGGAAAAAAACCTGGACGAAGCCCTCACCCGCCAGGCCTTGGACGGCGGCCCTTGGCAGCCAGAGGTGCCGCGCACGCTGCCGCTGCCGAGCCTGGACGAACATGCCGCCACCCGGCTGCTGCCCGCCGGCCCGTGGGCGCTCACCCAGGAAAAACTGCGCCCCTTGGTCGCACTGATGGCAACCGCCCCCGAATGCCCGCCCATGGCCCATGTGCTGGCCATGCTTGACAAGCAGACCCTTGGCCACCACGACCAGGCATTGGCCTTGGCGGCCTTGGGCGAATCCATCACCGAGTTGCGCCTGCGGGCCGCCTCCCATGCGGCCCTTGGCAACCTGGCGCAGGCCGCAACATGCATGAACGAAGTGGTGGCCGATCCGCGCGCCTCGTCGGCCGACCGGGTGCGCCACTTGGGGTTGCTACAGCGGCTCAAGCAGCCGGCGGCGGTGCTGCGCCCCTTGGCCAACGCGGCTCTGGCCCAGGACCCGCAGTGCTTCGCCGCCCGTGAGTTGCTCGGCGACTTGGCCCTTGAAGCCAAGGATTACGCCGGCGCCGAAACACTCTACGACGGCATCCCCCCGCACGCCGCACCGGCCGCGCCGATCAAACGCGCACAGGCCCTAAGTTCCTTGGGCCGTGCCAAAGACGCCGTGGGTGCGCTGGAAAACGCCCTGCTGCAATGCCCCGCCGACCCGTGGCTGCTGGAGGCCTATCTTGCGGCCGAGCCCAATCCCGACTTGCGCCAACTGGCCTTCCTCACCGCCACCAAAAAAGGTTTGAATCCGGACCTGTCCATGGCTTTCGCCCAAGCATGGGACTTGAAATCGCGCCGCGATCTGGATACGGCGCCGGAAAAAGCCGCGAACCCCGCGACCGCCCCGACCCCGCCGCCAGCCGCGGAACAAACGCCCGCCAACGCGCCAGCGACACCCACACCCCAACACTGATTCTCTTTCTTCCGCTTTGCACCGTGCTACTGCCTGCCGCCCCCATCCCCTTCTCCCTCACCGCGCTTGGCGCCGCCCTGGCCACCGGGCTGGCGGTGGCCTTGGTGGCCACGCCGTCGCTGCGCCGCCTGGCCATCCGCCTGCACATCGTGGACCACCCCGATGAGCGCAAGGTGCACCGCCAACCCATCCCCTACCTTGGCGGCGTGGCCCTGTTCCTTGGCATCACCCTCGGGCTGGTCGCCGCCTATGTGGCCGGCGCGGCCGCCAACCGCGACCTGTGGGCCTGGCTTGGCGCCGGCATGCTGACCATCCACATCACCGGCCTGGTGGACGATGTCAAAGGCGTCAACCCCACCACCAAAATCGCCGGCCAGCTGGTGGCCGCCGCCACTTTGGCCAATCTGCCCGGCGCCAATTTGCTGGCACAGGATGTGCTGCGCGTGCTGGGCATGCACGACCCCTTGCCGCATTTTGCCGTGCAGATGTCCGCCGCCGCCGGCGCCACCGTGCTGGTGCTGGGCGCCACCAACGCCATGAACCTGATTGACGGCCTCGACGGCCTGTGCGCCAGCATCGCCGCCATCGGCCACCTGGGCTTCGCCGCCATCGCCGTTTCGGTGCTTGACCGCAACCCGCACGATGCCAGCGCCCAATTGGCCCTGTTGCTGGCCACCGCCTCGTTTGGCGCCACCTTGGGCTACCTCAAATGGAACTGGCACCCGGCCAAAATCTTCATGGGCGATGCCGGCAGCCTGATGCTGGGCTACCTGGTGGCAGCCCAGATCATTTTGCTCAGCACCTCGGCCCCCAGCGGCCAGAACGGCCTGTGCTTTTTGCAGGGGCTGGGCGCGGTGATGGTGTTTGGCGTGCCCATCGCCGACACCGCACTGGCTTTTTTCCGTCGCAAAATGCACGGCAAGCCGTTGTTCTCCCCCGATGCGTTGCACCTGCACCACTTGCTGCGCCGGCGCTTTTCGGTGCGGCAGACAGTGGTGATCCTGACCGGCTGCGCGGTGCTGGCCGCCTTGGCCGGCATCGCGGTGACCACCGGCTGGCCCTCGCGCATGGCCGCCTTCGGGGTGGCTTTTGGCGGCTTGGCACTGGCGATGGCCTTGGGTTACCGGGCGGCCAGCAAGATGGAACGGTAAAGACTGCAAAATCCAGGGCTGGCGGGTCAAGGAACCCCGCCACGACCTTCGGCGCGTCATGCCGCGC
>CAZVNU010000330.1:0-2859 GCA_964628335.1 uncultured Phycisphaeraceae bacterium | reverse complement strand
AGGGCGTTCGGCTTTTGAGATGTGTGCATTCTTAAGGCTTGCGCTCAGGGCTCGTAAATGCCAATGACAACGCGCGCCCCATGGGGAGCGCGCGTTGTTTTCAGGCAAGCTTGCAAGACGGAGGCGAGACGCCTCCGCTACTTTATTTGCGCATGGTGACGACCACCAAGTGGTAACCGAACTGGGTTTTCACCGGCTCGGAGCATTCGCCGATGGCGATGTCGGAGAACACCACGCGGTCAAATTCCGGCACCATGTCGCCGGGGTTGAACACGCCCAACGCGCCGCCATCGCGGGCCGAGGGGCAGGAACTGTGCTTCTTCGCCAAATCGGCGAACTTGGCGCCGGCGGCGATTTCGGCCTTGAGGGTTTTGGCTTCGGCTTCGGTCTTGACGAGGATGTGGCTGGCGGCGGCGGAGGGCATGAGGGTCCTTGGGAGGGTCGGCTTTAGCCGACCAGAAAATGGGAGAGAAGAACGAGAAAACAAAAGATATTGGATGGCGAGCGTATTTGCGTCATAGCCACGCGCAAAGGTCGGCTAAAGCCGACCCTCCTTTACATGTGAATCACCCGCCCCTGTGCCGCCAGGGCCGCTTCCTTCACCGCTTCGGACAGCGACGGATGGGCATGGCAGGCGCGGGCGAGGTCTTCGCTGGAGGCATGGAAGGCCATGGCCGTGGCGCACTCGGCGATCAGGTCGCCGGCGATCGGGCCGATGATGTGCACGCCCAGGATGCGGTCGGTGGTCTTGTCGGCCAACACCTTGACGAAGCCCTCGGCCTGGTCGATGGCGCGGGCCCGGCCATTGGCGGCGAACAGGAACTTGCCGCTGGTGTAGGCGATGCCGGCTTCCTTCAACTGCTCTTCGGTCTTGCCGACGCTGGCGATCTCCGGATGGGTGTAGACCACGCCGGGGATGGCGTTGTAATCCACATGGCCGTAGCCGGTGGCGATGAATTCCACGCAGGCCACGCCCTCTTCTTCGGCCTTGTGGGCCAGCATCGGGCCGGGGACCACATCGCCGATGGCGTACACGCCGGGCACATTGGTTTGGAAGTGGCCATTGACTTCGATCTGACCACGCTTGTTGGGAATGATGCCGATGTTTTCCAGGCCCAGCCCCTCGGTGTTGGGTTTGCGCCCCACCGCCACCAGCACGCGTTCGGAGACTTGCGCCTCCTGGCCATCAATCAGCACCTTCATGGCGCCGGGTTTGCCTTCCACGCCCTGCACCTTGCAGCCCAGGCGGAATTTGATGCCTTGTTTTTCCAGGGTTTTTTGCGCGGCCTTGGCCAGTTCCTCATCCATGCCGGGGAAAATGCGCGGCAGGTATTCGACCACGGTCACTTGTGCGCCCAAACGGCGCCATACGCTGCCGAGCTCCAGGCCGATGACGCCGGCACCGATGACGGTCAGGGTCTTGGGCACTTCGCCGTAAGCCAGGGCCTCGGTCGAGGAATCCACCCCCGGCGCGCCCAGCGTGATGCCCGGCAGCGAGGACGGCACCGAGCCGGTGGCGATCAAAATATTCTTGGCGCTGATGCTGTCCGTGCCCACCGTCACACGCTTGTCTTTTTGGATGGCGGCAGTGCCGGAGTACACCGTGACTTTGTTCTTCTTGAGCAATCCGGCGATGCCGGTGCCAAGGGTGGTCACCACCTTGTCCTTGCGGCCCAGCATGGTCTTGAGGTCGAGTTCCACGCCGGCCACCTTCACCCCATGCGAAGCCAGGCCATGGGCCACTTCTTCGTACTTGTGGCTGGACTCCAGCAGCGCCTTGGACGGAATGCAGCCCACGCGCAGGCAGGTGCCGCCGTGGAGTTTTTCCTTCTCGACAATGCCGACATTCAGGCCCAATTGGGCGGCGCGGATGGCGGCGACATAACCGGCGGGGCCGGCGCCGATGACAAGCAGATCGTGTGAAGGCATTGGAAGATGTGGGTTGATGTCAAGAAGTGAGGGAACAGGCTGCGTAGGGTATCACTCCCCCGCTTCATTTGCCGCCGCTTTTGCCGCCAATTGCACCGCTTTGAGCTTGGGATCGACAAGAAAGGCCACCCCCGGCACAATGGCGCCGACCAACACCCACAAAGCCAGTTTGAGGCGCAGATATTCACCGGAAAACGCCGCGACCAGCAGGGCCATCACCAGCAGGAACAGGCCTCCGTGGATCCGGCCAGGCCAAGACACCGCATGCGGCATATCGCCCCAATGTTTGAGCGGCATGGCCACGCAGAACAGGATCAGGGCGGAAATGGCTTCGACAAAACAGGCCAGACGCAGGGCGGTGAGGAGTTTCATGGGAAAACGGTGGAGGAGATAAAAGGCGGGCGACCCACGCCCCTCATGCTATCACAGTCATGCAGCATCTACTTGGCAGGGAGATTGACGGGCAGAGCTGGCGGGTCACGGGCACAACCCCGCTGAAAAAAGTAGACGCGGCGGCCCGCCGCGTGGGATGCGAGGTCTTTGAAGCGATGCGCGCCGGTGTTTCAGTGCGCGTCGTTTTGATTGGGGTTGGAGCGGACGCGGCGAGCCGCCGCGTCTACTTTTGGGCGTCGATCTTGACGCGGAGGAGGTGTTTCATGGCGTGGTCAAGAGAGCGTCCGCGTCTCGTCTTTCCATGCACCGCGTCGCGGTGCGCGGGGAGTCGTGCCTCCCCGCAGAAAGCGGCGTCATGCCGCCGCCAAAAAGCAGGGCTGGCGGGTCACGGGCACAACCCCTCTGAAAAAAGTAGACGCGGCGGCCCGCCGCGTGGGATGAGAGGTCTTTGAAGCGATGCGCGCCGGTGTTTCGGTGCGCGTGGGTCGGGTTCGGGTTTCAGCGAACGCGACGGGCCGTCGCGTCTACTTTTTGGCG
>CAZVNU010000329.1:0-2869 GCA_964628335.1 uncultured Phycisphaeraceae bacterium | reverse complement strand
GGTGGCGTCCCCCGGGCCGGACGGCTTGTGGGGGGCTTTCGTGGATGGCTCGCCCCCCTTGCGCAACGCCCAGGCTCCGGATGCGCGCGATGCGGACGCCAAGGACAACCTCTACTCCGTCGAATGGGGGCGCTGATGAAAAAGCATCCCTCCGCATTCACCCTCATCGAACTGCTGGTGGCGCTGGCCATCGCCTTCTCCTTGGCCGCCGTCAGCGTGCCGGTGATCGGCGCCTTGGTGCGCGATGTGCGGATGAACAACGCCATTTCGCGGCTCAAGGTCGGCCTGCAGCAAACCCAGGCCACTTTGGCCGACTACCAACTGAACGACCGCACGGAGACTTTTCCCGCCATCCCCAACGCCAAGTTCACCGGCACCGCCCTCTTGGTGCGCTGGGATGACACCCTGCAGGAATACGACCTTTCCTACCTCCTCTCGAACCAGGGCGCGACCCAAAGCAAGGATGCCTCCGACTGGCTCGCCCTGGTGCCCGACCCGGCGCCTTCCACCGCACCCGGGGCACCCCCTTCCTACTGCCTGGGCTATTCCGTCTTCCAGGAAATCGAACCGATCCAACTGGGCCCCGGCATCCGGGTGGCGGGCCTGCGCGCCAACCGCGCCAAGCCCAGCAAACTGGAATTGCTCGGCTACGCCTCGGGCAATCCCTGCTGTTCCTCCTTTGCCATATGCGCCAACCCCACGGGAGCCAATATCCAACCGGCCCAGCAGATCTATGCCAACCTGCAACAAGCCCCGCCCTTGGGCGGCGACGGGCCGTGGAACATATGGAGCACCGCCTTCTACGATGCGCCCGGCGCCACCACCGGGGCCTACGCCGGCGCGTACAAGGCGCCGGTCAAGGACGATTTCACCGCCGGCGTGGGCGAGGGCTTCCTGACTTCCCTGCCCCTAGTCATCGTCTACCGCGACGACGACCTGCCCCTCTCCGGCAATTCCCCGGGCGGCGCGCCATGGCGGATCGACAATGCCGCCGGTGTGCCGAGCCTCAACCCCGCCGTGGACCCCAACGACCTGCTGGCCGTCACCAAGGGCCGCCTGGTGTTCCTGCAGACCCAAGGCGGAACACCCATGGATTTCTAAGCGTGGACGCCAATCCCAAGAACCCCTCCGCCAAGGATCGCACCGCCAAGGAGCCCGCCATGAAAAAACAAATCCGCAACCCGGCGCGCAAACGGCGCGCGTTCACCCTGGTCGAAGTCCTCATCTGCATGGCCCTGTTCGCCGTGGGCTTCGCCTCCATCGCCATCATCCTGCCCTCGGGCGTCATGATGCAAAAAAGCGTCGAGGGCGACATCAACGGCGGCATCTGCGGGCGCAACGCGCTGGAGGTGATGAAGGGCAAGGGCATGCACGCGCTGACCTACCAGATCATCACGGCGCCAAGCGCGCTGACTTCCATCAACCGGCGCGGCGGCGCCACCGGTGACATGGAGCGCCAGCGTGTGGCCCAGCGCCACCACACCATGTTCACCTCCTCATCGCCCGCATTGGCCGAATACTGGAACACCAACGGCGACACCCGCATCTACAAGGAAGCTAACCCCCTCCCCCCCTCCCCCCCCCCCCGGGGTGGGTCACCAAACTGCCCTTCTTCCAATGGACTTACCTGGCCGACACGGAGGACCACACCAACTGGGGCCTGGGCCGCATCCATGTCCTGAAGAACCGCCCCATTCCGGGCTCCACCTTGGGGTGGTACACCCCGCTGGATTTCAGCACCCCTTCCAGCGTGCTGGACATCTCGGCGCGCACCTATGTCTCCTCCGTCCTGTACAGCAACAACAGCCGGACGCCCGCGCTCGACCAGCGCATCGCGGACCCCAACTCCAACAGCTGGCATTTGACCGCGATCACCCTGCGCGTGGGCCAGGGCATCACCTGGCCGGAGCAAGTCGAGAGCGACCCCGCGTCGACCAACAAGTATGACTACAACGAAACCCAAGCGAAATCCAACACCCCGCTGTGGCTCCTGAGCAACTCCGGCGTCGACATGCGCTCGTGCTCCCTCAAGAACCCCGGCAGCGGGTTGCCCACCTACAAGTTCCCCGAGCTCCGTGGCTACTGCGGAGAGACTCACATGTGGCGGATCATCGACCTGTTCACCCCCCCGTATGCCGACCTGGCCACCGCCAAGCGCAACATGTGGGGCAATTTCCTGTGGAACCACACCTCCCACTGCTTCCATACCGACGCCTGCACGCCCGACACCGGCGGCGCCTACAACCTGCCGGCGCCCCTGGCCGCCCTGGCGCTGGTCTACGACAAGAAGCGCGACCTGGTGCTGATCCGCTACCCGCAGGCCTTCGCCCGAACACCCGTCGCCGGCAACACCCGGATCAACACTTACCGCACCCAGAACAACATCACCCCCGCCACCTGGGTCGACCGCAAGTTGAAGAAGGGCGACACCCTCATGAGCGCCGAGTTCGGCTATGTCTTCACGGTCAAGAACCTGCTGGATGTCGCGGCCGAGGGGCACAACACCGCCGACCATCCGGACGACAAGGATTGGTCGGACGGCACCTACCAGCTCGTGCAGGTGACGCCTTCCCTCAACACCACGGTGTTCACCGACAATGTCGCGTACCAACCCGTCAAGGGCCAAAACAACGCCCGCAGCAACAGCACCTGGAAAAACCCCTATCTGAGCATGGTGCTCGTGGCCCCGCCCGCCATCCAAGGCGGCCCCAGCCCCTGGGTCGCCACCGCCCAACTGGACTGCGGCCACAGCCAAAACGCCAATGCGAAAGTCTTCCGCAATTGGGACAACTTGGCCGAGTGACCTTCCGTCCACCAGGGCTGGCGGGTCACGCGCGTCATCCCTTTGAAAAGGAACCCCGACCGTCAG
>CAZVNU010000328.1:0-2882 GCA_964628335.1 uncultured Phycisphaeraceae bacterium | reverse complement strand
TGATGCGCAGGAAATTGAGCGGGTGTTTGGGGTGTAAGACCGTGCGGTTCGCCCCACAATTCATTCTCAAACACCATCTGAAAAAAATTTGCAATCCAAGGGGCGCCCAGTCATCATGCGGCCCATGACGCAAACCACCGCCACCTCATCCTTTGCCTTCACCGCACAAACATCTTTGGGGCAGCGGGCCGAAGGCACTTTGGAGGCAACCTCACCCGATGCCGCCCGTGCCAATCTGCAGGCGATGGGTCTGCAAACGCTGGAGGTGTCGCCTTTGCCAGCCACCCGTCCGCCTCGCCGGGCCGGAGCGCTGGATTTGGTGGCCTTCAACGCGCAGCTGGCGCATCTTTTGGAGGCTGGCGTGCCGATGGAGCAGGGCTTGCGCTTGGTGGCGGCAGAAGCCGGCCAAGGCCGGCTGGCCACCGGCATTCGTCAGGTGGCGGCAGAACTGGAACATGGGCTTGATTTGTCCGCTGCCATTGAAAAACATCGCACGTTGTTCCCGCCGCTGTACGCAAAACTGGTGGCCGCCGGCATCAAGGCCGGCAATCTGCCCGGGGTGCTGGCATCGTTGTCGCGGCATTTGGAATTTGACCGGCGACTCAGGCAAATGGTTTGGCGGGCATCGGTGTATCCGTTGGTTGTGGTGACGGCGGTTGGCGCAACCGGCCTGTTTTTTGCGTGGTGGGTCTTTCCTGCCTTCACGGAAACCTTCGATCAGTTCAACGCCAAAATGCCGCGGCTCACCGACTTTTGCCTGCATTACCTGGAAATCATTTCAATGGGGGTTTTGTTATTGCCGATCATCCTGCTGTCGGCCGCGGCCCTCTTGTGCGCAAGCGGGAAGGTTGGCTGGGTGGTGGATCATGCCCTGTTGCGCATCCCGTTTTTAGGCCGGGTCATCAGTCGAAGCCTGTCAGCCCGCTGGTGTGACGCGGCGCAATTGGGGTTGGCTGCGGGGATGGACTTGCCGGCGGCCATGCGCATGGCTGCGGACGCGGCAGGTTCTGCGCGCATGGTGCGTGACGCCGAAGCCCTTTGCCACCAAGTGGAAATGGGAGGCGTCCCCGATGATGCGGTTGCGTTGGCGGTGTTGCCGCCGGTCGTGCCTTTGGCTTTGGGCGCCGCCTGCAGCGGCGGATTGGACGCGACCTCCGCCTTGGCGCGGCTGGCAGGGGCATTGCGCGATCAGGCGGAATACCGCATGGCCACGCTGCAGACCTGGCTGGTGCCGATCACCATCGTGGGCCTGGGATTGACGGTTGGCATGGTGATTGCCGCGTTGTTCCTGCCCATGATTGCCATCATGCAATCACTGATGGGAGGAGGCTGATGAACCTTTTGCGCTTTTTTTCAGTTGCACCCCTGATGGCTCTCGTCCGCCTGCTTGGCTACAGTTTTCTGGGCTGGTTCTGGCTGGGAGTGGCGGTGGCAGCCAGTTTTTTTACGCTGCGAATCAGCATTCCCATGGTGATTTTTCTATTCGTCTTTTTCAACCTTGCGCGCGCCCATGCCCGGGCGCGCACGGGGCGCGAAGTGCTGCTGCGCCTGCATGACACGGTGGCGATGAACCTGCCCCTGCCGCATGGCCTAGGCGCGATGGCCAACGGCGAAAAAGGAAAATTGCGCCGCCGCTTGCGCACGCTGTCCGAAGCCTGCGCCCATGGCACACCGCTGGCGCAAGCCTTGAAAAAATCCGTTCCGGAAGTCGGCCCGCGCGATTTGGGGTTGATTGGGGCCGGTGACCGCGCTGGCCGGTTGGGGCCAGTGCTGTCACGGATGGCCACCCGCTGCGAGCGGCCGTCAGGGCTTGGAATGGCCGTGACCTATGCGCTTAGCTTCACGCTGATCATGATGCCCTTGATGATGGTGGTGTGGATGGCCGTTGGGCCGAAATACGGCGAGATTCTTCGGCAATACACCACCACCACCCCTTTTTCAATCCAGGTGCTGACAGCCAGTCCCGATTTCATTCAGGCATGGTTTGGTGTTCGGACTGCGGACATTCCAAATTCTCCGATTTGGCTTTATGTTCTTTATGGCAGCGGATTGGCCCTGGCCTTGGCCGCCCCCGGCCTCCTCTGGTGGTGGGCCGATGAGCGTTTTGATTCCCTGCAATCCTTCGGCTCCACCCTGGCCTGGAAATGCCCGGTGCTGGGCCGCTTGATCCGCGAGCGCGCCTGGGCTGATGCCTGCCTGCTGCTATCCGAATCCCTGCGTGCGGGTGAAGATTTGCCCATGGCCTTGGGCAATTTGAACCAGGCGGGTTTGCCATGGCCCGCCACACGGCGCTTCCGCCTGATGCACCGCGCCTTGTTGGCTGGCGCATCTCCCGGCGATGCGGCGCGCACTGCCGGTCTGCCTGCGGCGATGACCGGTTTGCTTGGCATGCCCAATCCGGAGCTGGCAACCATGCTGGATGAAGCCGAACGCCTGTATCGCCTCCGCTTTGACGCCCTTGCCTTTGCGGTCCGTGAGCTGGCCAAACCGGCGGTGATTGTTTTCTTTGGTGTCCTGGTCGGCCTTTTCGCCTGGGCCTGTGTTGATGGCCAGGTCAAAATCATGGAATCCCTTGAAAATAGCATGTTTGGAGGCGCGTTATGAATAAACCTATTTCCCCGATTTTTTGCAGGGGTTCTGCGCCCGGGCATCGCTGCGGCTTCACCCTCATTGAGATGACCACCGCCTTTGTGCTGCTTGCGGTGCTGTCCGGCATGCTGATCACGACCTTTGCCAGCCTGCGCCAAGCGCGGCAAGAGGGGGCTGCCCGCCGCCAGCTGATTCGTGCGGCGGAGGAAGCTTTGACCTGCGCGCAAACCCGCTTGACACCGCACTACCCGGCTGGCGTGGCGGTGACATTGCACCTGATTGAAGCCCCTGCT